>JACQAI010000143.1 GCA_016195115.1 Pseudomonadota bacterium | reverse complement strand
GTGGTGCCGCATTTCATGTCGACGGTGCCGCGGCCCCACACCGCGCCCCCAGGGACGTCATCGACGATCTCGCCGCTCCAGGGGTCGCGCGACCAGCGCGCGCGCTCGCCGGCCGGGAACACGTCGATATGGCCATTGAGCACCAGGTGGCGCCCGGCCGCCGCGCCGGCGAAGCTGCCCAACAGGTTGGGCTTGTCGGCTTGCGGTGCGATCACGCGGTAGGGCAGGCCCGCGGCGTCGAGGAAGCGCCGGATGTAGTCGGCGCCGGCGCGCGTGTCGCCCGGCGGATTCGAGGTGTCGATGCGCGCGAAGCCCCGCAGGAAGTCGATCGCGCGGTTGCGCTCGGCATCGAGCAGGCCGAGAAGCTCCGCGCGCGCGTCGTTCACGCGCGGCCCGCGCGCTCGGCGATGTGCAGCGGCGGCGCGTCGTAGATCACCGCGCCGTCCTTGACGACGCGGCGGCAGGGATTGACCGCGATGCGATAGGACAGCTCGGCGGGATGCGCGACGTTCCAGACCGCGAAGTCGGCGACCTTGCCGCGCTCGAGCGTGCCGCGGTCGGCGGCGAGGCCGAGCGCTTTGGCGCCGACGCGCGTGAAGCCGAGCAGCGCCTCCTCGGGCGTGATGCGGAACATGTGGGTCGCCATGTTCATCATCATGGTCGGCGAGCAGGTCGGCGACGAGCTCGGGTTGTTGTTGGTCGCGACCATCATGGAGAGGCCGTAGCGGCGGAACAGCTCGACCGGCGGACGCGCGGTCTCGAGCAAGGTCCAGTTGGCGCCGGGCAGCAGGCCGGCGACCGTGTCGGCCTCGGCCATCGCACGCACCGTCGCCTCCGAGGCATATTCGAGGTGATCGGCCGACAACCCCTTGTACTTGGCGACCACCGCGCCGGCGCCGAACTCGTTGTACTGGTCGGCGTGCAGCTTGACGGGCAAACCGAAGGCCGTGGCGGCGTCGAACAGCACGCCGATCTGCGCGTGGTTGAAGCCGAGGCGGTCGCAGAAGCCGTCGACCGCGTCGACCAGGTCCTGCTGGACCGCCGCCGGCAGCACGGTGCGGGCGAGGAACGCCACGTAGTCGTCGGGCCGGCCGTCGTACTCGGGTCCGACGCCGTGGGCGCCCAGGAAGGTCGACCTGACGGTGACGGGCAGGCGCCGGCCGAGCTCGCGCGACACCCGCATGATGCGCAGCTCGGTCTCGAAATCGAGGCCGTAACCCGACTTGCTCTCGAAGGTCGTGACGCCGTGCGCGATCAGCTCGCGCACCCGGCGCGCGGTCTGCTCGTAGAGCGCCTCGTCGGACGTCGCACGGGTCTGATACATCGTGCCGCGCACGCCGCCGCCGGCGGCGGCGATCTCGTTGCGCCCGGCGCCGCCGTTGCGCAGCACGAAATCGCTGCAACGCTCGCCGGCGTGGACGATGTGGGTGTGGGCGTCGACCAGCCCGGGGGTCAGCAGCCGTCCGGCCTCGTCATGGACGACCGCGGCGAGCTCGGCGGCCGGCGCCGGCAACGCCGCCATGGCGCCCAGCCAGACGATGCGTCCGTCCTTGACCGCGACCGCGCCGTCGTCGATCAGCCCATAGCCCGCGTCCGCCATGGTGGCGAGCCGGGCGTTGATGAAGAGGGCGTCCCACATCGTCATCCCTCTCCGGGCGAGAGCGCTACTCGCGATACGACGGATCGACCTTGTCGAGCTGGCGCAGCAGCGACGGCCATTCACGCTTGCCGGCGAGATCGTTGCCGCGCCACATCTGCTGCGCGGTGTGCTCGGCGACTTCGGCAGGCGCCGGAACCACCTTGGTGCTGCTGCCCTGCGCCGCGACCTGCACCTGGCAGGCGCGCTCGAGGCTCCAGTTCAGGCTCCAGGCCTCCTGGACCGAGCGGCCGGCGACCAGCAGGCCATGGTTGCGCAGCATCATGGCGTACTTGTCGCCGAGCGACGCCTGCAGGCGCGAGCGCTCGTCGGTGTCGAGCGAGATGCCCTCGAAGTCATGGTAGGCCAGCCGGTTGTGGAAGCGCATCGAGCACTGGGCGAGCGGCAGCAGGCCCTCGGCCTGGGCCGATACCGCCATGCCGGCGATCGTGTGGGTGTGCAGCACGCAGCTGACGTCGGGCCGCGCCGCCAGGATCGCGCTGTGGATGACGTAACCGGCGCGGTTGACCTCGAAGTCGCTCTCCTCGACGACACTGCCGTCAAGATCGATCTTGACCAGGCTCGAGGCCGTGATCTCGTCGAACAGCAGGCCGTACGGATTGAGCAGGAAGTGGTCGGCATGGCCGGGCACGCGCGCCGAGATATGCGTCAGCGCGAGGTCGGTCATGCCGTACTGGGCGACCAGCCGGTAGCAGGCGGCAAGGTCGACCCGCGCCTCCCACTCGGCGGCGGGAATCTTCTTGCGGGGCTTCATCTTGGTGACCGACGGCATGGGCGCTCTCCGAATCGGGGACTACCTATCCTGGAATCATGGCCGGCGGGCGTCAACCGCTGGGCCTGCGCCGGGTTTCCCCAGGGGCTATGCGCGGACGCTGCTCGCCAGCCCCAAGCGCTTGAGGGTGTCCCAGACGGACGCGAGCCGCGTGCTCTTCAGGAGCTCCGCCTGTTGTCTGAGACCAAAGCGGGCCGCGAGCCGCTCCGTCAGGATGTAGTCGCGATCGGTCAACATCTCCAACCCGGCCATGAAATCCGCTTCATCGTTGGCTTTGAAATATCGATCCTTGATCTCCTCGGGCGCGCGCGGCTTGTCCGAGCCCGGTCCGAAGACGTCGGTCCAGACGACCGGATAGATTCGGGGAAAGCGCTCGATCTCAGCGAGGTAGGACAATGCGAAATCGATGTAGGCGTAGCGTTCCCGGACGCCCTCCAATGCCGACCGCTGTGAGGCGTCAGCCAGCCTGAGAAAAGTCTCCGCGCAAGCGTAGCTGTAGTCAAAGTACGACAGCACGAACCCGATGAATATTCCCTTCACCAGATCTCTCATCGGATGTTTGTGGCCCGACAGAACGGCATCAGGGGCCTTGAAGAAGATCGCATCGGCTTGCAGGGTGACCCCGCCGCCGCGCAAGCCGATCGGCGTGCGCACCACCCGATCTTGCGCGGTGAATCCTTGCCCGCGAGCACCGTGAGGAAGCAGCCGGACCAGCTCAAATCCAAGCTCGGACGCACCGGCAACCAACCGGTCAAACGTCGACTGTTGCTGATATATCGGGCGGAGCGAAATCTCGAGCTGCAGGGCGATGCAGCTTTTCGACAGTGTCCGTCGGCCGCCCAGGAGAATGTCCGCTTCATTCCCTTGGGTGTTGAGCGACAGGAAATCGGGTGCAGGGACGTCGGAATATTGCTGCTCGAGAATGTCATCCAGGGTGATGCCCATCATCTCGCTGCGCCGGATCGTCGACCAAGCCGCCGGGTCATAGTCGATGCTGCCCTCCCCCAGCCATGGGAGGTCGCGAAAAAATCTGGCATCTATGTCATGCACTGAGCTCGCCGACGCGTTGTACAATATGTTGAACTCAGTTTGCGCCGACACGTGGGAGACGCATCTGGGAATGACGTATTGCCCAGGATCGTCGTCGGCAATTTCTTGGATGCAACTTTCGTCCGCCTCATAGAGGACGTTGACGAAATCGCGCGCAAACTGTGGAAGCAGAGGGAAGCGGCCGGTTCCCCCGCGACCGCCAACATGGTGCACTGCCAGTTCAAGGCGCGGCGTGACGGTTTCTGCTGCCATGACCGATATCCTTTGGCGACCCTGGGATGGAACGTTCCAGGCCTGACGCGGGCGTGACGGCCGACGGTCGCGGCACCGCCGTCCGGAAGGTTGACACAATTTCAACAGTATCGCCGGACCGTCGCGGCTGCGAAACTTCGCTCGCGCCGGGCGCGAACCATGGGACGCACCGCACCGGCGGAGGTGGGGAAATTATGCTCGGCCGGTATTTGAGTAGAGCGCTGGCGGCGACGCGCGTCTCCGATTGGCGCCTGATCCTCCATCGCCATCTCATGAACGTCGTCGTCAAGGCGATCCACTTGTTCGATTGGCGGCTCATCGAGGTCTCAAATCCGCACCGGATCGGGCATCTCTGCGTCGAGGTGGATTGCTATCTCAAAGACATGATCCTGCGCGGAACGCTGCCGGGTAAGATTTTTATGGTCCGAACCGATCTCGGGTTCGCCAACGACACCGTCGCGACCTACCTGTCGACGTACGTGCGGATTTTCCGGGGTCGGTTCCTGCAGGACTGCTTCAAGCTGGCAGGCCTCTACGTCTCGGCGACGGTCAGGACCCATCCCTATGCCGTCGCGATGTACAAGACGGCCGCCTGCTACGACGTCTATTCCCGGTGGGGCCAGCGCGCGCCCCTGTTTCGGCTGAGCCGCCGGGACATGCGCTTCGGCGAAGCGCAGCTCCATCGGCTGGGCGTGCCGAAGGATGCCTGGTTCGTCTGCGTGCACGCCCGCGAGCCCGGCTACTCGCCTACGGACGAGGCCTGGCACTCCTACCGCAACATGGACGTCGAGGACTATGACTTGGCGATCAAGGAAATCACCGCACGGGGCGGATGGTGCATTCGCATGGGCGATGCAACCATGAAGCCGATCCGGCCGCGCGCCAATGTCGTCGACTACGCGCGGTCGGAGATGAAAAGCGCCAGGATGGACGTCTTCCTGGGCGCGCGGTGCCGGTTCTTCCTGGGATGCGCCTCCGGCCCGATCGCGATCGCGACGATGTTCGGGCGCCCGGCCGCCGTCGTCAACATGGCGCCGCTTGCGGCGGCCTACGCGTTCAGCGTGAACGACGTGGCGATCCCGCAGCGTGTCCGCTTCGCCGACGGTCGCTTGCCGGCGTTCGAGGAAATCATGGCGCACGGCACGGCGAACTTCAGGCTGACCGAGGAGTTCGAGAGACGCGGCATCACGCTCGTAAAGGCGAGCCCCGAAGAAATCCGCGATTTGGTCGTCGAGATGATCGAGCGCGTCGAGGCGCGCGCCGAATACACGCCGGAGGACGAGGATCGGCAACAAAGGTTCAGAGCGCTGTTCAGGGAAGGTCACTACGCCTATAAAGCCGGGTCGCGGATCGGCCGAGACTTTCTCAGAAAGTACATGACGGACTGACCCGTACGCGATCGCGACGCGCCATAAGCCTCTGGGGTCCCGCGCTCACTCGCCCCACTTGGCCAGGTATTTCGCGTACGCCGCGGTCCACGCCGCGGTGCGCGCATAGCCGATGCTCTCGTGCAGTGCGCAGATCGGCGCCGTCGCCATGCGCACGCCCTTGCGCTCCGCCTGGCGGCAGAAATCCAGATCGTAGAAGTGGAAGTCGAAGGCTTCGTCGAAATAGAGATCGTGCTCGATCAAAGTGCGGCTGTCGGCGGCGAGGAACACGCCGTCGAGCAACTTGCACTCGGCGCCGACCAGGCCGTAGCGCGTGAGGCGGTTGGGCAGCACGTCGCCGTGACCCATGAAGCCGCTCATGTTCTCGAAGCTGTCCCAGGTGAACCACTCGTCCTGGAAGCACCAGGACGGCTGGCGCGGCCGCCGCACCCGATTGCCGACCAGCCCGACGATCGGGAAGTCGATCAAAGCCGCATAGAGCCGGTCGGGCCAGTAGTAGTCGATCAGGTGGACGTCGTCGTGAACGAACACGAGCACCGCAGGCTTGGCGGCGGCGTCGCGGATCGCGCGGTTGTAGAGCGCCGGCAGCCCGGCCGCGTTGTCGGCGAACACCACCAGCTCGAGAAACGGCAGGCCCTGATAGGCGGTGGCCAGCGATTTGCCCAGCGCGGTTTCCCGGTGGAACGCCTCGGCGCTTTGGCGCGTCGCACAGACGATGCGAATGTTCGGGCGAGGCATTAGACTATGAAGCGGACAGCGCTCCCGGCGTGTCAAGGCGATGACGGGTCGAGCGGCGCGCGTGCCCGCAGGAGGACCAGGCCGTGACCGACCGCGCGTTCCCGAAAGGCCCCTACCGTGTCACGAACCCGGCGCCGGCGTTGACGGCCGACGAGCAGCGCATCGTCGCTGACTTCCATGCGCTGTACTATCGGATCTGGGATTTCGGCCGCGGGCCCGGCACCCTCGATTTGCATTGGCTCGGGTTCCATACCCTGAAGTGCCCGCTCGACCTCTGGATCTATCAGGAGATCCTGGTCGAGACCGAGCCCGACGTGATCATCGAGACCGGCACTCGCTTCGGCGGCAGCGCCGCGTTTCTCGCCGGGATCTGCGACCTGCTCGGCCGCGGCCGGGTCGTGACCGTCGACATCAAGCAGCTGTCCGGCCAGCCCCGACACCCGCGCATCGATTACGTCCTCGGTTCGAGCGCGAGTGCAGCGACGCTGACGCAGGTGCAGCGGCGGATCGAGCCGGGCGAGCGCGTCATGGTGATCCTCGACTCCGATCACCGACGCGACCATGTGCTCGATGAGCTGCAGGCCTATCATCCGCTGGTCTCGCCCGGCTGCTATCTGATCGTCGAGGACACCAACGTGAACGGCCACCCGGCCTGGCCGGACCACGGTCCCGGTCCGATGGAAGCGGTCGAGGCTTTCCTGCCGAGCCACCCCGAATTTCGCGTCGATCCCAGCCGCGAACGCTTCCTCATGACCATGCACCCGCGCGGCTTTCTGCTGCGCACGTAGGGACGACTTGCCACCCATTGGCGGTGCGGCCATCGCGCTACCGCGCCGCTGCTGCCATGCGGTCGGGCTTGCCCTAGACTGTGACGCGGGCACCGGCGCGCCCGATCACGCAGCAAGGGATACCCGTCATGAGCGAAACGCCACGTACCGATTGGGCCAAGCTGGTCGACCAGCTCAATGGCCTGCTGCGCCTCAAGACCACGGTCATCGGCATGAAGCTGTTCGAGCGGGTCGAGGACATGGCGGCGATCCCGCGCATCCGCCGGCCCAAGGCGGTGCACACCACCGACCAGATCGTCTCGATGGCGTCGCGGCTCGGCTGGACGGTCGGCATCACGGCCGATGACTTGGTCGGCGCACAGTGCCGCGCCGTCATCGGGTTGGCACCCCAGGACGAGAGCTTTCGCTCGGGCGAGCGCTATGTCGGCGTCTGGCACGCCACCAAGGAGGATGCCCGGGCGCGCCAGGAGGCGCTCGACTGCGTGTCGCATGGTCGTTACCAGGCCATGGCAGTGGCGCCGCTCGCCGCCGGCCGGCTCGATCCGCCCGACATCTGCCTGATCTACGCCACGCCCGGCCAGATGATCATCCTGATCAACGGCCTGCAGTGGAAGAACTACCGCAAGTTCGCGTGGAGCGTGGTCGGCGAGACCGCGTGCGCCGACAGCTGGGGCCGCGCTTTAGCGACCGGCGAGCCCAGCCTGTCGCTGCCGTGCTACGCCGAGCGGCGCTACGGCGGCGTGCCCGACGAGGAGATGCTGATGGCGCTGCCGCCCCACTATCTCGAACCGGCGATTACCGGCATGACGGCGCTCGCGGCCAACGGCCTGCGCTACCCGATCCCGCCCTACGGCATCCAGGGCGACGTCCGCGCCGGCATGGGCGCCAGCTACAGCAAACCGAGCTGAGGCCGCCATCATGACGTCGCCATCCTTCGCTGCGCGCCGTGCCGCGCTGCGCGCGCGCGTGACCCAGCACGAGTTCATCTCGGCGCCCGGGGTGTACGACCTGATCTCGGCGCGCATCGCCGACGAGATGGGGTTTGCCGCGCTCTACATGACCGGCTATGGCACGGTCGCCTCGCACCTGGGATTACCCGACGCCGGGCTCGCGACGTATTCCGACATGGTCGGCCGGGTGTCGCAGATCTCCAAGATGACCCGTACGCCGCTGATCGCCGACGCCGACACCGGCTACGGCGGCCTGCTCAACGTCGCCCACACCGTGCAGGGTTACGAGGCTGCGGGTGCGGCGGCGATCCAGATCGAGGACCAGGAGTTCCCCAAGAAATGCGGCCATACGCCGGGCAAGCGCGTCATCCCGGTCGCCGACATGGTCCGCAAGGTCAAGGTCGCGGTCGAGGCGCGTCAGGACCCCAACTTCCTGATCATCGCGCGCACCGACGCGCGCGCCGGGCACGGCCTCGACGACGCTCTCGCGCGCGCCCGCGCCTATGCCGAGGCCGGTGCCGACGTGCTGTTCGTCGAGGCGCCCGAGTCCGAGGCCGAGATGGCGGAGATCGGCCGCAGCCTCACGACACCGCTGCTCGCCAACATGGCCGACGGCGGCAAGACCCCGGTCTTGACCCGCGCGCGCCTGCAGGACCTCGGCTACGCGATCGCGATCTTCCCGGGCGCCGGCTTCTTGGCCGCCGGCGCGGCACTGCGCACGGTCTACACCACCATCCGGGACACCGGCTCGAGCGCCGGCCTGACGGTGCCGCTGCACGACTTCGCCGCATTCAACAAACTGATGGGCTTCGAAGCGATCTGGGAATTCGACCGCGCGCACGCCGACGAGTAGGGTATTGCATCACCCAGGTCTTTCTTGCGGAGAATCGTCATGTTCAGCGTCGTTGCCAACGGCGCGCGCGCAGCGCGAATTGCTCTCCTGGTACCGCTGATCTGCCTCCTCGTCTCCGGCTGCGGCGTCAACAACATCCCGACCTACGAGGAGCAGGCCAAGGCAAAGTGGTCGGAGGTGCTGAACCAATATCAACGACGCAGCGATCTCATCCCCAACCTAGTCGAGACCGTAAAGGGTTTCGCGCAGCAGGAGCGCAGCGTGCTGGAGGCGGTGACGGTCGCGCGCGCCAGCGCCACCGCCATCCAGGTCAACGCCGCGACGATCACCGACCCCGCGGCCTTCAAGAAATTCCAGGACGCGCAGGCCCAGCTGTCCGGCGCCCTCGGCCGCCTTCTCGCGGTCTCCGAGCGCTATCCCGACCTCAAGTCCAACCAGAATTTCCTCGCCCTGCAGTCGCAGCTTGAAGGCACGGAAAATCGCATCGCGGTGGCGCGCCGCGACTACATCGAGGCCGTGCGGGTCTACAACACGGAGATCAGAACCTTTCCGGGCAGGATCTGGGCGTCGCTGCTCTACAGCAGCAATAAGCCGATGGAGGAGTTCACGGTCGACGAGTCCGCGAGGCGGCCGCCGCAAGTGAAGTTCTGAGCAACCGCACCATGGGCCGCCGCGCGATCTTCACGGCGATCGCCTGGGTCTGCCTGACCGTTGCGGGCGCCGCGCAGACGCCGGTGTTCCCGGCGCTCAGCGGCCGCGTCGTCGACGGTGCCGGACTGCTCGGCGCGGCGGATCGCGCGTCTCTCACCCAGACCTTGGCAGCGCTGGAAGCCAAGACGACCGACCAGCTCGTCGTCGTCACCCTGAAATCGCTGCAGGGCCGGTCGATCGAAGAGTATGGCTACCAGCTGGGGCGACACTGGCAGATCGGCCAGAAGGACAAGAACAACGGCGCGCTCCTGATCGTGGCGCCCGCCGAGCGCGCGGTCCGGATCGAGGTCGGCTACGGCCTCGAGGGCACGCTGACGGACGCCATATCGAGGTACATCATCGAGACCACGATCCTGCCGCGGTTCAAGGCCGGCGATTACCCGGACGGCATCAAGCGCGGCGTCGACGATATCGTCCGCGTGCTCGCCGGCGAGGCCGAGGCGCTGCGCCGCGCGGCGGCGCAATATGCCGCCTCCGGCATGCGCCCTTCCGGAGCCGATCAGCCGCTGTGGCCGGCGATCGCCGTCGGCCTGGCCGTCGTCGGCCTGTTGATCTTCTGCGCCGTCGCAGGCGGCGCGGCGTGCCGCGACATCCTGTGGATCATCTTCCTGATGCTGCGTACCGGCGGCGGCGGGTCGTCGTCGGGCGGACGGACGTCGTGGTCGGGCGGCGGTGGTTCGTTCGGCGGCGGCGGCAGCTCGGGGCGATGGTGAGGCGAGCGGAATGATCACCGAGCCCGACAAGGCGCGCATTGCCGCGGCGATCCGACAGGCCGAGGCGCAGACCGCCGGAGAGATCTTCTGCGTCATCGCGCGCCAGTCGAGCGACTACCGGCTGGTGCCGATCGCCTGGGCGGCGGCGATCGCGCTGTTCACGCCGCTGCCGCTGATCACGCTGACCGATTGGTCGGTGGCGGTCGTCTACCTCTCGCAGCTCCTGGTCTTCCTCGCCGCGGCGCTGGCGCTGGCGCATCCGAAGCTGCGGTTCCGCATCGTGCCCCGCCGAGCCAGGCACGATCGCGCCCATGCCGAGGCCATGCGTCAATTCTTCGCGCAGGGGCTGGACAAGACCGAGCACCGGACCGGCGTGCTGATCTTTGCCTCGGCGGGCGAGCGGTACGCCGAGATCGTCGCCGACGCCGGGATCAATGAGAAGGTCGCCCCGAACGTCTGGGACGACGCCGTCGACGCCTTGGTGACGGCCATCAAGGCGGACCGGGCGGCCGACGGTTTCATCGCGGCAATCGAACGCTGCGGCACCGTGCTCGCGACGCATTTTCCGCCGGGCGCCCTGAAGCGCGACGAGCTGCCCAACCGGCTGTTGGAGCTTTGAGCCGGCCGACGCGGCGAGGTCCTCAGAACGTTACCCGCAAACCGACCCAGACGCCGAGCGGCGCGCCCGGGCTGAGGCTGCGCGGATTGCTCGCGGCCGGCGCCTGGACGATCGGCACGTTCGGGCCAACCGGCGAGAAGGTGCCGAAGCTGGCATATTTCGCATCGGTGAGGTTCTGGATCAGCCCGAACAGCGCGACGTGCTCGGTCACCCGATACTCGGTGTCGAGATTGAGCAGCGCATAGGCGCCGGTTTTCGGGTTGAGGTTGCTTTGGTCGCCGAGCAGATACTGACCGCTTGCCGCACGCGCCCTCAGGCCGACGGTCCAGGCTGGCGTGATGTCGACATCGAGGCCAAGCTTCAGCGTGTGCGCCGGGATGCCGGGCAGCCGGTCGCCCGGCCGAACGTGGAGAAGCCCGTTGGCGTCAGCCTGCGGATTGGCGCCGCCGTCGAGCGTCAGCGCATCGCGGAACGTGGCATCCGTGTAGGCGTATTCGGCGAGGGCGCGCAGCCAGCTGGCGCGCAGCTGAAGGCCGGTCTCGACGCCCTGCCGCCGCGTCGTCCCGACGTTCTCGAAGAAGTTGCGGCCGATCGTCGGGCTGGCGACGAACTGGATATCGTCTTCGCTGTCGGTGCGGAACAGCCCGGCATGCCACTCGAGCTGCGCGCCTTCGTAGGGCGCCAGCCGTCCGCGCAATCCCGCTTCGACGGTGCGCGCGACCACCTGCTTGAGGCTCGGGTCGCCGACGAAGAAGTTGGTCAGGCTGCACGGCGCCAGCGGACTGGCGCACGACAGCTCGGCCGGGGTCGGGGCGCGGTTTGCCTCGGCATAGCCGACATAGGCCGACAGCGGCGGCGCGATCTTGTAGGTCAGCCCGGCACCCGGGTTGAGGCGGCCGTAGAGGTGATCGCCGGTCAGCGCCGTGCCGAGCTGATCGCGCAGGTCGATCTCAGCAACGTTGAGCCGGCCCGACAGGGTCGCCGACAAGGCTTCGGTCAGGTCGATCGTGTCGACCGCGAACAAGCCGTAATACGCGTTCGTGACACCGACGCGCACCGGTGCGATCGAGCCGTCAGGCTGAGCGACGACGACGCCCGGGCCGGCGAAGCCGCGATCGAGCGTCAGGCCCCCGACCGACGTCGTCGCCGAGAACGTGCTGAGGCCGCCGTCCAGGCTGACGCCGACCACGGCACGGTTGGGCCGGCCGAACAGCTCGCTCTCGTGGACCGCCTGCAGCGACACGCCGTAGCCGTTGGTGTCAAGGCCGGTCTGATTCAGGAAGGCGTAGGGGCCGCCGTTGCGGAACTTGGGAAACGACTGGGCGTACGGGCTGCCGGTGACAAAATTGCCGATCGGTTTGCCGTTGCGGTCGGTCAGCGGCGGCCCGTCTTCCACGCAGATCACCGCGCTGTTGTTGTCGCATGCCTCCACCTGCGCGACGTCCGCGTTGCGCGTGCGCTGATCGAAGTTCTGATAATACAGGTTCGCCTGCAGCACGGTCGTTTCGTCGATCTCCCGACTGCCCGACAGCGCCAAGCGCGCGTACTTGTTGCGCGTCTGGTCCGGGGTGAACACTGCGCTGCGGCTGACCGCCAGCAGCTCGACCGGCGTCGTGCCGCTCCCGGTGAGGTCGTTGTCGGCGACGGTGAGGTTGACGTGGAGCGCGCCGCCGTCGGCACGCCAGCCGAGATCGCCATAGAGCTGGCGCTTCTGCGAGGGCGAAAAATCGCGCCACCCGCTTTCGCCGAGGCCGCCGCCGGCGACATAGACGGCGACGCCACCAACCTGTTGGCCGGATTCGAACGCACCTTGAATCCGCCCGAACGAGCCGCCGGAAATCTCGAGCGATGTGCCGTGATGGCTGAAGCCGTCCTTCAGCTCGAGCGCGAGCGCGCCGCCGAGCGCGTTCAGCCCGAAGGCGGGATTGGCACCGACCAGGTTCACGCTTCGGATCGCGATGTCGGGGATCAGGTCCCAATTGACGGTATCGCCGAACGGCTGGTTGAAGCGGGCGCCATTGACGTAGACCGCCAGTCCCTGCGCGTTGCCGACCAGGGGCGAGGCCTGGAAGCCGCGATAGTTCAGGTTCGGCTGATGGGCGCTGCCCAGCGCTTCCGACAGCGTGACGCCACCGACCGCCTCACCGAGCGCGCGCGCCGCGTC
>JACQAI010000142.1 GCA_016195115.1 Pseudomonadota bacterium | reverse complement strand
GGCGCCGACGCCGGCCTGCTGCTGGACGGTGCCGGTCTGGCTGATGCCGTTGCCGCTGACCGCGATGGCGCCGATGCCGGTGAGCGTCGTCACGCCCATCGTCACCGCACCGGCCGCGGTCTCGGTCAGGCCGCCGGTGCCCGCCAGCGTGATGGTGTTGCCGGAGGTGTCGATCGTGCTGCCCGACAGCAGGGTCAGGCTGGCGTTGCTCGGCAGGACGACGGCGCTGTTCAGCAGGGTCACGGCGCCGGTCGTGGCCGAGCCGACCGTCAGGCCCGCATAGTTGCTCGTCAGGCCGGCGAGCACGGTGTCGCTGACCCACAGGCCGGTAGCGCCGGCGGTGCCGCCGAGCTGCACCGAGGTGCCGCCGGTGGTCGGCCGGAACGTCACGCTGGCGAGGTTGGCGTTGATGACGCCGGCGCCGCTGACCGCGATCTGGTCGGCGGTGGCGGTCAGCGCCGTGGTGACCGTCGAGGTGCCGAGCGTCAGCGTCGTGCCGGCCTTCTCGGTGACGCTGACCGTGCTGCCGGTGACGCCAACCGCGCCGCCGAACATGTTGTTGACGTCGGTCAGCGTGATCGTGTTGCCGGCGGCGCTGAACGTCGAGGTGCCGGTGACCGTGAGCGGGCCGGTCTCGGTGATCGCGCCGGTTGCGGTGACCGACAGATTGCCGCCGATCGTCGCGGTCGCGAGCTGGGTCGCGCCGGTATTCGCCACCGTGGCGTCGGCGCCGCCGCCCGGCGCCAGCGTGATGGCGCCGGCCAGCGCGTTGCCCGCCACCGTCAAGCCGATGTTGCCCGCCGTGGTGGTGAACGACGACGCGCCGGTCACCGCCATGCCGGTGCCGGTCTCGCTGATCGCACCGGTGGACTGCACCGTGAGGGTGCCGCCGACTGACGAGGTGGTGAGCACGGTCGCGGCGTTGTTGGTCAGGGCGACCGCGCCGCCGCCGGTGGTCGTCAGCGAGATGTCGCTGGCGAATGAGTTGGTCGCAGTGGTGAGCGTGATGCCGGCAGCGCCAGCGGTCAGCGTGGTCGTGCCGCCGACCGTCCACGCCGCGCTCTGGGTGATCGCGCCGGTCGAGGTCAGGATCAGGTTGCCGGCAAGGTTGGTCGCCGCGAGCTGGGTCGCGGTGTTGTTGCTCAGATTGACGTTGCTCGCGGTCAGCGTCAGCGTGCCGGTGAACGCGTTGGTCGCCTGGGTCAGGGTGATCGCGTTGGCGCCCGCGTTCAGATTTATCGTCCCGCCGACCGAGACCGCCGCGGTCTGGGTGATCGCGCCGCCCGACGTGACCGTCAGGTTGGTGCCGATGGTCGACGCGCCGAGGCTGGTGGCCCCGGTGTTGACCAGGCTCGCGGTGGTCCCGGCGGTCATCGCGACCGGGCCCGTGAGGGTGTTGCCGGCGTTGGTCAGCGCGACGCTGGTGCCGGCGTTCGCCGTCAACGTGCCGCTCACGGTGAGTGCGAAGGCCGAGGTGTCGACCGAGAAACCGGTGCCCGCCAGCAGCGACAGGTTCGCGGCGCCGGCCGGCGCGACCGCGCCCGTCAAGGTCAGGTCGCCCGAGCCGCTGGCGCCGGTGGTGCCGATGATCAGGCCGCTATAGCCCGCCGCGAGACCGGCCAGCACCGTGCTCGTCACCGACAGGCCGGCGCCGCCAGCGCCGCCGACCTGGATGGTGCGGCCGGCGGTGGTCGGCGTGAACGTGACGGTGCCGGTCGACGTGACGCTGCTGGCGACCGGGATGCTGATCAGATCGGCGGTCGCGATCAGCGAGCTGACGTTCGAGGTCCCGAGCGTCAGGGTCTGGCCGGCGAGCTGCGTGAGGCTGGTGGCGCCGCCGGTCAGGCCGACCGTGCCGGTGAACTTGTTCGCCGTGTTGGTCAGGGTGATGGCGTTGGCGCCGGCGTTGATGGTCGTCGCGCCGGCGCCGGCCGCCTGGACGATCGCGCCGCTTTGGGTGATGGCGCCGGTCGCGACGACCGCGAGCGTGCCCGAGCCGACGTTCGAGGCGCCGAACTGCAGCGCGCCGCTGTTGGTCAACGCGACGTTGTTGGCGCCGCTGTTGTTGAGCGACACCGCGCCCGTGAGACTGTTCGCCGGCGCCGTCAGCGTGATGGTGTTGGCGCCGGCGTTGACCGTGGTGGTGCCCGACACGGTCAGCGCGGCGCTCTGGCTCACCGCGCCGTTGGACGTCACCGACAAGTTGCCGCCGCCGGTCAGGCTCGAGGCGCCGAGGACGGTCGCGATATTGTTGTTGAAGCTGACGTTGCTGCCGCCGGTGGTCGTGAACGCGACCGCGCCGGTCAAGGCGTTGCCGGCGTTGGCGAGCGTGATGGCGTTGCCGCCGGCGTTGAAGGTCGAGGTGCCGGAAACCGTGATGCCGGCGGTCTGCGTGATGGTGCCGGAGCTGGTCGCGCTCAGGTTGGCGACGTTGACAGCGCTGTTGAACTGGATCGGCCCGCCCGTCGAGCTCATGCTCAGGGTCAGGTTCGAGCCCGTGATCGTGTTGTTGATCGCGATCGTGCCGGCCGCCGACAGGGTCAGGGTCGCGCTGCCGGCGCCCGCGGCGATCGCGTTGCTGACCGTGATGTTGCCGGTGCCGCCGGCGCCAGTGGTCAGCACCGTGACGCTGGTGCCGCCGCTCAGGAAGGCGTTGATGGTCGCCGCGTTGATGGTCGCCGGATTGGCAGTCGGGGTGTAGGTCGGACCACCCGACTCGTTGGAGGTCGCGCCCGAGATCGTGAAGTCGACGGGGTCGAGCAGCCAGGTGCCGGCCTTGCCGTTGGGTGCGCTGGCGTTGGCGCCGGCGGTCGCGCCGACCGAGAGCACATGACCCGAAGTCTCGATGAAGCCGCCGTCGCCGCCGTTGGCGCCGCCCTTGGCGCTGGCTTGGCCGTCGAACCTTGTGTACTGGTCCGACCACACCACGATCTTGCCGCCGTTGCCCTGGTCGATCGCGTCGGCCTTGATCGACGCGCCGGCGTCGACGTAGACCTCTTGGGCGTGCGGCAGCGGACCCTTGCCCTGCGCGCCGCCGCCGATCAGCACCTTGCCGCCGCCGGCGCTGCCGGAGGCGTCGATCTTGGCGGTGCCGGCGAGCTGGATCTTCTCGCCCAGGATGACGACTTTGCCGCCCTTCTCGCCCGGCGCGCGGCCGGACGCATCGAGCGTGCCGCTGACCGCGACGACGCCCGAGCTGCCGCCGCCCAGGATGATCTTGCCGTCGCGCTGCGCGACCGTCTTGGCCTCGATGATGCCCGACATGTTGATGGCGTTGTCGAGCACGCCCTTGGCGACGTTGGTGGTGAGCTGAACGGTGCCGCCGTCGGCCAGGATACGGCCGGAATTGGTCACCGCGGCGGCGACCGGCTGGCCGTCCGGGCCGACCATGCGCTGGGCGACCTTGTCGTCGACCGCGATGTTGATCAGCTTGTCGCCGAAGAAATCGACCGTGAAGCTGTTGGCCGCGGTCAGCGCCACCTTGCCGAGCCGGGCGTTGATCACGCCCGAGTTCTCGACCCCGGGCGCCACCAGCGCGACCAGGCCGCCCTCGGCGACGTTGATCGTGCCCTGGTTGACCACAGTCGCGTTGGGGTTCTTCGACGGCTCCGAGAACTTGTAGTTGCCGGCGAGGAAATCGTCGGTGCGGATGTTGGTCGTGGTCGCGATCAAGCCGGCGACGTCGACCCGCGAACCAACCCCGAACAGGATGCCGTTCGGGTTGATCAGCACGATGTGGCCGTTGGCCGACATCTGGCCGAGGATGACCGACGGATCGACGCCGGTGACGCGGTTGAGCGCGACCGACGCGGCCGTCGGCTGCTGGAAGTTGACCCGCTCGCCCGCGCCGATCGAGAAGCTCTGCCAATTGATTGCGGCTTTGTCGGTGGTCTGCTTGATGTCGACCTGGTTCGGCGACGTCTGCGTGATCGTGGCGCTGCCGCCGACCACGGTGCCGTTCTTCGGCCCCGCCAAGGCGGCGCCGACCATCAGCGCGGAAGCCGAGACGCCGGCGAGCAGACCCACGATCAGCGGACGGCGCATCGAGCGCTCGCCCGGCACGACGAGGTCCGGGCGGCCACGCCGACGCACGACGAGCCGCTCGGGGCGATCCTGCCGCCGAAGCCGTGCGCGCGCCATGCGTCGGGCGAAGCTCATCGCATCGTCCCTAGAAGGTGCCCTTGGGCACCTGGTAGACGTCCGGGTGCTCGGGGTCGAGGATGTAGGACAGCTGCAACGCGACCGGCGCTGCCTTTTCCTTCTCCTGCTCGGCCGCCCCGGTGGTGCCCGACAGGACCAGCATCACCATGTGGGCGTGCGCATCGAGGCCGCGGAAGACCACATAGCCGTTGGGCAATTGGTGGTTGGCGACGATGCTGTCCGGGCGGTAGCCGCCGGCCAGGAAGTAGTTGCGCAACAGGTTGGCGGCGCCGACCAGGCTTTCGGCGCTGGCCGGCGATTTGGACTCGGCGGTCCAGTTGATGTTGACCTGGATCAGCTTCTTGGTGGCGTAGCCGAGGATGTAGGACACCCGGGCCTTGCCGGTCCCGGGGATCAGGTCGCTCGCGGCGATGCCGAGGACCGTGGTCTTCTCGCCGGCATTGACCTCGCTCGAGATCTTCTCGCCAGGGCCTGGAAAATCCTTGCGAATTGCCTGCCGGACCTGGGCCTCCGTCATGCCGAAAGTGGCCGACCGGAAGCCCTCGATCTTGGCCTCCTCGACGGCGGCGCCGGGCGCAACGGACTCCTTCGCGGGCTGCGCACCCGCGACGTGCCATGGCACCAGCAGCCAAACGCCCAGGAGGAGCGTGGCACCTACCCACCGCATCCAAAATCCTCCCTCGCGAACGCGCCTCATCCAGGCTCTGGAACCTATAGCATAGTAAATAAATCTTAATGAAAATCTATCAAAAGCCTAAGCTTATTTGAGTTGAGGCGAAGTGACGGCGGTCACACCCATTGCGCGTATTCGACACCGGGCAATCCGGCCGTCAGCGCGGGCCTCAATGCGCCGGACGGTACCGCGCCAAGCTTAGCGTTGGCTTAGCCCGAAACCGCCGCCATCCTTTGCCGAGATCCTCCGGAATGGAGGGGCCGAGCCGCGCTAGTTTCCGGCCGAATACTGCGCGAGCTTGGCATCACGCCGCCCGGGACCGGCCATGGTCTCGGCGCCGTCCAGGCACCGAAACACGCGCGTCCCTTCGATGTCGGCCACTTGGCTGTAGTGCCGCCATTCGCGGGCAAAGCTCGGATGACGCAGAAAATAGGCGAGATAATCGAACTGTCCGACCGCCACGCCGAGTTCGGCTGCCGCCGACGCGACCAGCACGAGCGTCGGACGGGTGCGCTCGAGCGAGGCGCCCACAGCGTCGAACAGATGCCGCTCGTCATCCGACATCTGGGCCGGAGCCCGCATGCGCGGCCGGTCCGGCGCACCCTCCGCGGCCTGGTAGAGGCCGTCGATCAGCCACAGTTCCATGAAACGAGACGCCGGCCGGATGCGGCCGTACAGCACGGTCGGGTACTTGGGATAGGTCGCGTCGGTCAGCCATAGGACGCGCCCACCCTGGGCGTCGCGGGCGAGCAACGCCTCGAGGCGGCCGGCGAAACTGCCCGGGTAGTCGAGGCGATCGCGCCACGGCGGATGCTCGATCGCAAACGTCCCGACCACCGCGGCGAACACAACCGTGGCGGCCAGTCGGGCGCGCTCGCAGTTCGGTTGCGCGCCGGCGGCGGCCCCGCGCAGCGCCGCCGCAGCGGCGAACGTCACCACCATGACGCAGCCCTGCCAGAACGGCAGCAGATGGTACGGCCAGCCCTTGCCTTGGATCAGCGCGCTACCGGCGGCCGCGAGCGTGAACAGCGCGGCGACGCGCAGCGCGGCCGGACGGCGCGCCGTCATGCCCCAGGCGACCAGCGGCGTCATCGCGACCAGCGCCAACCAGCGCTCCGGCTCACCGAAGACGCGCTCCAGGCTCGCCGTGACGCCGGATGCCAGGTAGTAGCGACGGGCCAGCGGCACGACCTCGGTGAAGTAGCTGGGATGGCACACCAGTGCGGTCAGGAGATAGAGCGCGCCCAGACCGACGATCAGCCACGGCTCCGGGCGCCGGAGCCAGGCGCGCCACCCGAGCCGCAGCAAGAGAACCGCTTCGATCGCCACCGGCACGAGCAGGAAATACGGCTTGATCAGGAATCCGACCGCGGCGAAGGCACCGCGCACGGCGGCCTCGCGGACGGTAACCGCCTGGCCCTCGAGCCGCACGGCCGCGAGCGCGAGATAGGGCAACGCAAAGCAGGTCAACAGGTGCTCGCGCTGGCCGAAATTGTGCGTCGGCAGGACCAGGAGGACGAATGCCGCGACGAGCGGCAGTACCGTGCGCAGGAACGGCCGCTCGAGGTCGAACAAGCGCGCGGTGGGCGCGCGGCAGAGCACCAGGCTCGCCGCCTGGAGGCCCAGCACCGACACGACGAACACCACCGCCGGACCCAGCGCCAGCTGCTCGGCGATCCAGGCTGCCGGCAGGTTGAGCCAGAAGATAAGCGGCGGATTGACATCGAAGAGGTCGACATAGAGCTGCTCGCCGGCAACCATGCGGACGGCGAAATCGAGGATCGCCGCAACGTCGCCATCGAGCGGCGGCAACAGATAGCTGAGTGCCCAGAGGCACGGGATGCTCCAGGCGACGATATGGGTTGCCGCCACAAGTCGATGAGCCGACCGCATGTTCCCGCCGCCCGACACCGCCGCTATAAACGGCAGTAGCCTAGGAAGTCGCGGCAGATTGGCTCAAGTTAAGGATATTTAATTCAACGTTGGGTTCGCGGGAGCGCCGGGCTCGCAACCCGATCGGCCCGCGGCGCATCCGGATGGGCAATGGCGTTTCCGCAGCAGCAGCGCCCGCGCGACTTCCGCATCGACTTCCTGCGCGGCCTCGCTTTGCTGGTCATCTTCGTCGACCATATTCCCCAAAACCTCTTCGCGCTCGTGACCCTGCGCAATTTCGGCTTCAGCGATGCCTCGGAATGGTTCATCTTCCTATCCGGTTACGCTGGCGCCTACGTGTTCGCCCTCCGGCGCGCCCGCAACGGCTATTTCTACGCCGCCATCCAGATGCTGCGGCGCGTGTGGACCCTCTACGTCGCGCACATCTTCGTGTTCGTGCTGTACACCGCGCAGGTCTCCTTCACCGCGTCGAGCTTCAACAACCCGCTTTATTTCGACGAGCTGAATCTGGGCGCCTTCCTCCAGGAGCCGCACGTCGCGGTGATGGAGGCGTTGCTGCTGCGTTTCCAGCCGCCATACCTCGACATTCTGCCGCTCTATATCGTGCTCATGTTGATTGCGCCGCTGGCCTTCGCGCTGCCCGCGCGCTACGGGTGGACGGCGATCGCCGGCTCCGGCGTGCTCTATCTGTGCGTTCAGCTGTTCCACTGGCAGCTCCAGGGCTACCCCGACAACCGGCCTTGGACCTTCAATCCACTCGCCTGGCAAGCCTTATTCGCACTAGGCGCGCTGCTCGGACGCGCCGCGGCATTGAGCCAGCGATTAATCTGGCCCAACCGCTGGCTGACCGGGTTCGCCGTTGTGTACCTCGCGTTCGCCCTCGTGATCTCGATGTCATGGACGATCGCCGGCGTGGTCGACGGCTTTCCGGCGCTGCTCGACACGGAGCTGTTCCCGCTCGACAAGGCCAACCTGTCGCCATGGCGCTTTAGCCATATCCTCGCGGTGGTTTACATCGTGTGGATCGCGACGCGACCCGACCAACCGCTGTTCAACAGCCGCTTCGCCCGGCCGATCGTGCTGTGCGGCGCCAACAGCCTCAACATCTTCTGCCTTGGTGTATTCCTGTCGATGCTTGGCGACGTCGTGCTCGACCAGCTCGGCCGCGGTCTCGGCGCGCAGGTCCTCGTCAATCTAGTAGGCTGCGCCTTGATGATCGCCGTCGCCTACAGCCTCGATCGCGCGAAGGCTCTTGATCGGCCGGCGCCCGCAGCGCGCCCGGAAGCGGCATGATGCGTCGGCTCGCTGCGCTCGCCCTGCTCGGGCCGGCGTTGCTCGGCACGCCGGCGTATGGCGCTTCGCGCTGCGACGTGCCCCATGAACTGATCGAGGACGATGGCGAGTTTCCCGTCACGGCCGCGACCGTCACGCGCCGACAGCCGGTCCGGATCGTCGCGATCGGCGGCGCGGTGACCGCCGGCAGCGGCGCAAGCGCAGCCATGGCGGCATACCCGATGCGGCTTCAGGCGCATCTTTCGGCGCGGCTCCCGGGCCACACCGTGATGGTCTTCAACCGGGCAATGGCGCGACAGACGGCCGCCGAAATGGCGGCGCGGTTCACCAGCGAGGTGCTGTCGGAGCGCCCGACTCTGGTGGTGTGGGAGACCGGCACGGTCGATGCGGTTCGCGGCGTCGACCTCGACGCCTTCACGCGCACGCTGAGCGACGGCATTGCGCGGCTCAGGGCCGGCGGCGTCGACGTGATGCTGGTCGATCCGCAATATTCGCCACGCACGCTCGCGCTGATGAATCTCCCGCCGTACCTCGAGGCCGTGCACATGGTCGCCGACGCGACCCGCATCGACGTGTTCAACCGCTTCGACGTCATGCGCCACTGGACTGCTCAGGGTCGCTTCGACATGACCCTCAAGCCGCCGGAGCTGACCGCCGAGATCGACGCGATCTACGACTGCATCGGGCAACTGCTGGCACAGATCATCGTCGAGCGCCTGGTCAGCGAGGGCGTCAGGGAGCTGCGCTGAGCGGAGCGATTGCGCAGGCCGCCGCTGCGCTGATATTTCTAGCGGGACAGTCACCGGGAGTTGTCCTGTGGCGCAGCCGCAGATGGTTAGGTTCGACGACGCGCTCAACATGGCGCTCGAGCACCATCGCGCCGGGCGCCTCGCCGCGGCCGAGACGATCTATCGCCAAATTCTGGCGGCGCAGCCCAATCATGTCGGCGCGCTCAACTTCCTCGGCATGCTCGCGCACCAGGTCGGACGCCTCGACGTCGCGCGCGACCTGCTCACGACGGCGGTGACCCTGTCGCCGGATTTCGCCGATGCCCACAACAATCTCGCCTCGGTGCTGGTGGCCGGCGGCAACCCCGTCGAGGCCGAAGCGCACTATCGCCAGGCCATCGCGCTGGTGCCTGCTTATGCCGATGCCCACGTCAATCTCGGCAATCTGCTGTGGCAGACCGGGAAATATGCCGAGGCCGCCATCCATTGCCGCGAGGCGGTCCGTATCGCGCCCGACAGCGCAGCCGCGCACAACAATCTCGCGAACGCCCTGAGCGAGCTGGGCGAGCTCGAGGAGGCCGCCGGCGCCTATCGACGGGCACTGGTCTTGCAGCCCGAGTTTGCCGGCGCGCACAGCAACCTGGCCAATACGCTGTGCAACCTCGGCCGGCCTGCCGAGGCGGTCCCGCACTACGAGCGCGCCCAGTCGCTCGATCCCGCGCTGGCGGACTATCCGATGAACCTGGGCGGCGCGCTGCGCGATCTCGGTCGACTGCCTGAAGCCGTCGCCTGTTTCGAGCAGGCGCTCGCGCTGGCTCCCACGTCGGGCGAGGCCTGCTGGAACTTGGCCATGACCTTGCTGCTCGGAGGCGACTACGAGCGCGGCTGGACGGCCTATCAAGCGCGCTGGGAAACCCGCAAGCTGGCGGGGTACCGCCGCAAATTCGCGATGCCGCAGTGGGACGGCGCCGAACCGCGCGGCCGCACCATCCTGATCCATGCCGAGCAGGGGTTGGGCGACGTCATCCAGTTCTGTCGCTATCTGCCGCTCGTGCGCGCGCGCGGTGCGCGTACGGTGCTGCTCATCGACAGCGGGTGGCGGCAGCTCGCGTCCTTGATGCGCGGCCTCGACGGTGTCGACCAGATTGCGCTCGACCCCGCCGAGGGGTCGACGGGCCGGCAATCCGAGCTTCGCGCGCGATCAGCTGCGCTCGCCGCGTCTGGCACCGCTGCTGCCGCTGCTCGACCTGCCCGGGCTGCGCTGGTTCGGTCTCCAGGTCGGCGACGGGCAGCGCGATCTCGAGGGCCGGCAGCTTCCCGCCAACTGCACCAACCTCGGTCCCGGGCTCCGCGACTTCGCCGACACCGCGGCGGCGATGGCCGAGCTCGACCTGGTGATCAGCTCGTGCACCGCGGCGGCGCATTTGAGCGGCGCGCTCGGTCGACCGACTTGGGTGCTGCTGCCGGTCGCGCCGGATTGGCGCTGGCTGCTTGGACGCGAGGATTCCCCATGGTATCCAACCGCGCGGCTGTTTCGCCAACCCGGCGTCGGCCGCTGGGACGCCGTGACCGAGCGGCTGCGCGGCGAGCTGATCGCGCTGGCGGCGGGCGACCGCAGCCGCCTGATGCCCACGCCCATGGCGTGACCCCGGGGGGCAGCGTGCCCGAGCTGAGGGTATCGCGGTCACCCTTGCTTTCGAGCGCGACCTCTTGCTTGATCGCAGGCGTTCCGACGCGGGGGCGGCGTGGAATTCCGGCAGATCCGATATGCCCTGGCGGTCGCGCGCGAGCGTAGCTTCACGCGCGCCTCAGGGCGCTTGAACGTCTCGCAGTCGGCGATCAGCGAGCAGGTGCGCCTGCTCGAGCAGCAGCTCAAGTTTCCCTTGTTCCGTCGTACCGGACGCGGCGTCGAGCTGACCGAGCGGGGCCGCGCGTTCCTCCACGAGGCTGAGCGGGTGATGACCGACGTGCTCGGCCTCGACGACACCGCGCGCCGGCTGCGCGGCGCGGCCGGGGACACCTTCATGCTCGGCACCGGCTCCGGCATGGCACAGCTCTTCATGCCGCGGTTGTTCGGGCAATTCCATCGGGTCGCGCCCGAGATCCGCCTCGAGATCCTTACGGCACCGACCAGGAACATTTTCCGCGAGCTCCAAGAGCAGCGCCTCGATGCCGGGATCGCGCTCGATTCCGATCCCGAGAAGGTCCCAGCCGGTGTGGTCATCCATCAGCTCGCCGACGCCGAGCTCGCGATCATCGCGCATCCCGAGCACCGCATCACGAAGGTGCCGCCGCCGATCGACATCGGCGGCCTGGTCAGCGAGCCCATCATCATGAGCGAGCTGTCGGTGGGCTACGGCGAGACCGTCACGGCGATGTTCAGCGATCTGGGCATACGGCCCTACATCCTCGCGGTGGCCGACAACATCGAGACCATGAAGGTGATCGTCCAAAGCGGCAGCGGGATCGCGATCGTGCCGCGCGCCGCCGTGGCCAACGAGGTTGCGCTCGGCGTTCTCGCGGCGCTGGCGATCGCGCCACCGCGCGCCGTGCGATTCAGCCTGTTTCGCCGGCGCCAAGCCATGTCGCGCAAGAAGGAGGAGCTCTTCGCATTCCTCAAGGAGGTTCTGACGGACTGAGCGTGCCCGCACGCGCCACAACCGTCGCTACAGGCTGAAGTTGAACGCCACGGAGATGCGGACGGCGTCGCCGCGGTAGGGCTCCACGGAGTGGGGCAGCCACGACGGGAACATCAGGAGCTGACCGGCTTTCGGATAGTGCAGCTCGGCGAGCCCGGCATTGACGCTTCCCGGGGTCAAGATCGTGACGTGCGGCGCATACATCAACGGCAAGCCGCCGCGCGGGTCCCACAGCTCGAGCCCGCCGCCGAGCGCCGAAGTGCCCGCGATGCCGCCGTCGTCGACGTAGAAGATGCCCGACCAGATCGCGCCGCCGTGGACGTGGCGGGCATTGGCGTCGCCGGTCCGACTAACGTTGGCCCAAGCGTGGACCTTCCAGCCGATCGGCTCGGGCGTGAGCGCGGTCATCTTGTCGGCAATCTGGCGCGCCGCCTCGAGGACCGCAGTCGCGCCGGAGCCGCCCCAGTAGGGGAAATCGCCGGGTGATTGCCAGCCGCCGTCATTGCTGCGCTGGACGCCCTTGAAAGTGCTTTCGCGCTCGAGAATGCGCGCACGTAGATCGGGCAGCGCCGGCGCGACCTCGCTCAGGTCGACGATGACCAGCGGGGTCGGAAACAGCGATTTGATCTCGATCACGGCACGGTCCTGCTCGAGCAGTGCGTGCAAGCCGGGATGATGGCCGAGGCGACAGAGTGCCACAAGGTGCGCTCGTGGCCACCGCCGCACAGGAGACAGAAGATGGGGGAGTCAGGTGATCAGGCGGTCACGACCGCGCCTACCTCCCTGGTATCTGACGTGACCAGGGCCGCCTTCGAGGCTGACGCCACGAAGACCGGTGAGACGCGGCCGAGCCGTCCAAATTTCAGGCTGGGTCGTCAGGGGCCCAGCTAACCAATCCGTCAACCCCGATTGGCGTTTGTACCTATTGCCCCGTCGGACCCGAGATGCCCGGCCCCGAGATTGCTCCCGGGGCCGTCATCCCTCGGTGGTTAGATCCGAAGCCTGTTAGCGGAAAAGCGTCAACAGAACCGCCGGGCCCTGGTTGGCGATCGACAGCGACTGGGTAGCGAGCTGCTGCTTGATCTGCAGCGACTGCAACCGGGCGCTCTCGGCCGGCAGGTCGGCGTCAACCAACGAGCTCAAGCCCGCGGTGAACGCGTCCTGGATGCTGGTATTGAACTGCGTCTGGTTGGCCAAGCGCTGGTTGAGGGCGCCGACCGTGTTGAGCGACGTCGCAACCAGGTTGAGCTCGGACAGGAAGGTGTTGAGCAGGAAGGTGCCCGCCGAGGTCACCGAGGTCATATTCACGACCGACAGGTTCGACACGACCGTACCGATGGTCGAGAACTGACCGACCAGCGTCAGCTGGTTGGCCAACACGTCCTGAACGACACCGATCGTGCCGCTGGTGCCGACCAGGTTGGTGCCCTGATACGTCGCGGTGACGACGTTGTTGTTGATGGTGGCGATCAGGGTCGAGAACTCGGCACCCAACTGGATGCGGGTATCGCTCGAGATGCTCTGGTCCGACAACCGGGTGAGGATGTCGCGAACCTGCGTCAGCAGATCCGAGGCCTGCGTCAGCGACGCGTTCGAGACCGAAACCAGTCCCTGCGCGCCCTGCAACTGGCTGTTGACCGCCGCGATGCCTGCGATGCTGTTGCGGATGCTTTGGGCAACCGCGAAGATCGCGCCGTTGTCGAACGCATCAGCAACCGAGAAGCCTGTGCTGACGCGCTTCTGCGAGGCAGCCAAGTCGTGCTGTACGCTACGGAGGGTGCTCAGCGCGACGAGCGCGTTGAGGTTGGAGTTAACACTCGACATTCTTGGTCCCCTTTAATGCTGCGATACTGCAGCGAGGCCGCGGTATTGCGGCTGCCACAGCATGTCCAGGACACCGGTTCGAGTCAAACAAATATTCGATTTTGTTCCGTGTGTTGGGTAGAATTGACGATAATGTAAATGAATGCTTAACCACGTCGAAACAGTACCTTGGCGGGACGGCGGCTGCGCGGGGCGACGCGCCCAAATCCTCGGGGCGGCGGGCCGCGCGGTCGCATCCATCGGGTGCGCCAATACCTGCATTCGCCAAACCCGCTTTGACTCGGGCGCCGGGCGATGGTCATCCTTGACCCCTGGCGGGGACGCAGCGGCCACACGAGATAGCCTGCGGCCTCGGGCCCACCCCTAAGCGCGGCAGGGGCGGAAGCCCTGCGAGCGCCAATAAAAAGGCAAGCGCGGCAGGTGCCAGGGCCGCGCTGTGATTTTTGTACGCTCGCGGGGGTTGCGCCGCGGGCAACGCAGGAGGGATCGATGGGTACGCCCGCTTCCCGCGCCCGGCTGCGGGTCGGCATCGACACTGGCGGCACCTTCACGGATATCGTCTCGGTCGATGGCACGAGCGGCGCGGTGCGGGTCACAAAGGTCGCCAGCACCCCCGACAACCCGGCGCTCGGTCTGGTTCGGGGCCTGCACGCCATCCTGACGCAGGGCGGCCATGCCCCGGATCAGCTCACCGGGATCGCCCACGGCACCACGGTCGCGACCAATGCGCTGCTGCAGAGCGACATCGCCGGGCTCGGGCTGATCGTCACCTGCGGTTTCCGCCACATTCTCGAGATCGCGCGCCAGGCGGTGCCCGACGGCTACGGCAACTCCTACTTCTGGGTAAAGCCCGACCGCATCGTGCCGCTCCATCTGGTCCGCGAGGTCGCCGGCCGGCTCGACGTCGCCGGCACCGAGCTGCGCCCGTTCAGCGAACGCGACGCGCGCGCCGCCGCCCGGTTCTTCCGCAAGCAGGGCATCACGACGATCGGCGTCTGCCTGATCCATGCCTACGCCAACGGCGCCCACGAGCGCCGGGTGCGCCGGATCCTGCGCGAGGAGCATCCCGAGGCGGTCGTGTCGCTAAGTTCGCAGGTGCTGCCCGAATATCGCGAATACGAGCGGGCCGTGACGACCCTGGTCGACGCCTTCGTCAAACCGCACATGGCGGTCTACCTCAAGCGCGTGCGGCGTGAGCTCGGACCCGCGTTGCGCGGCACGCCGTTCCTGGTCATGCAGTCGTCGGGCGGCGTGATCAGCGCCGATCAGGTGGTCGGCAAGCCGATCACGACCGCGCTGTCCGGACCGGCCGCGGGCGCGCTGGGCAGCGCCGTGATCGCCAAGCTCGCCGGCTTCGACGACGTCGTCACGCTGGATGCCGGCGGCACCTCGACCGATCTGTGCCTGATCGAGGCCGGGACGCCGCATCTGACCAACGGCGGCTCGGTCGGCCCCTTTCCGGTGCGCCTGCCGATGATCGACATCCGCACCATCGGCACCGGCGGCGGCTCGATCGCCTGGCTCAGCCGCGAGGGCCATCTCAAGGTCGGGCCGCGCAGCGCCGGCGCCGTGCCGGGACCGATGTGCTACCCCAACGGCGGCGCCGAGCCGACCATCACGGACGCCAACCTGGTGATGGGCCGGATCCCGCCGGCCCTGATCGGCGGCGGCATTCCGCTCGACGTCGCGCGCGCGCGCGCCGGCCTCGCGGCGCTCGCCCAACGCATGGGCCGGGCGATGACGCCCGAGGCGCTGGCCGACGGCATCATCGAGATCGCCAACTGGAACCAGTCGAACAAGATCCGCCAGATGACGATCCAGCGCGGCATCGATCCGCGCAGCTTCGCGCTGCTGTCGTTCGGCGGCTCCGGCCCGGCGCAGTCCCCGGCGGTCATGGACCTGCTCGGCATGAGCTGCTGCATCGTACCGCCCAACCCGGGCAACCTGGCGGCGTTCGGCCTGCTCGCAGTCGACTGGCGCACCGACCACATCGTGACCAAGGTCATGCACGAGGACGCGATCGAGCCGCGCACCGTCGCCCAGCTCTACGACAAACTTGAGCGCAATGCGGTCGCGACCTTGAAGCGCGACGGCATTCCGCCCGACCACATCCACATCGTGCGCGAGGCCGACGTACGCTACGCCGGCCAGTCGATGGAGGTGCGCGTGCCGGCGCCGGCGGGCGTCATCCAAGCCGGCTTCGTCAGCGACCTCGGCGCCGCCTTCCACGCCGCGCACAAGAAGGCGTTCGGCTACGACTACCAAGGTCAGCAAAAGATCGAGCTGGTGAATTTCGTCGTCTCGGGATTCGGCGTGATCGATCGACCGGTGCTGCCGACCGTGCCGCCGGGAGCCGATCGCCCAGCGCCGCGCACGACCCGCCGCGTATTCTTCGGCGGCACGTGGCACGACACCCCGATCTTCGATCGCGGCGATCTCGGCGCCGGCGCGCGCATCGACGGGCCGGCGGTGATCGAGGAGTTCGGCTCGACCACAGTGGTGTTCCCCGACCAGCGCCTCGCGGTCGACCGCCACGGCATCCTGATCGTGCGGTCGACGAGACGCGGCACCGATGGCGCGCACCTGGAGGTCGTGCGATGAGCCCCGACAGCGTTCCCGCCCGCGCCGCGGTCGGTCAGGACGTCGATCCGGTCGTCCTGCAGATCGTCGAGGGCACGGTCAACTCGATCGAGGCCGAGATCGAGTATGCGATCGAGCGCACCGCGCGCAGCCCAATGATCCGCGAAGCCCACGACTATCGCGTCGGCCTGTTCGACCGCTTCTGCCGCAAGCTGACCGGGCGGTCCTACTCGGCGATGCCGCAGCCGGTCGTGCGCGACTACCCGATGGCGACGATGCGCCCGGGCGACGTCTATTTCATGAACGACACCTACCTGACCGAGGGCAGCATCGGGCACCTGCCCGACATGTGCTCGACGGTGCCGGTGTTCCATCGCGGCGAGGTCGTCGCCTTCATCCAGGCGTTCGGCCATCACGACGACATCGGCGGCCGCGTGCCGGGATCGATGCCGGGCACCGCCGCGACGGTGTTCGAGGAAGGCCTCGCGATCCCGCCGATCAAGCTCTACAGCGAGGGCGTGCGCAACGAGGACGCCTTCAAGATCATCAAGCGCAACACCCGCGTGCCCGACATGCTCGCCGCCGACATCGACAGCGAGGTCCAGGCCTGCATCATGGGCGCGCGCCGCATGGCCGAGCTGTTCGACCGGTTTGGAAAAGACACGGTCGAAGCTTGCTTCCAGGCGATCCTCGACAAGTGCGCAAGCATCTTCCGCACCGAGCTGCTGTCCAAGATCGCCGACGGCACCTATGCCTGGGAGGACTATGTCGAGCACGACGGCCTCACCGATCCCAAGCTGCACAAGCTCGCGCTCACGATGACCAAGCGCGGCGACAAGCTGATCCTCGATTTCAACGGCACCGATCCGCAGTCGACCGGACCGATCAACTGGCCGGTCGACTACTGCGACGGCCGCTTCCTGATCAAGTGGATCGCGCCGGTCCTGCGCAATCTCGCCGACACGCCCGAACGCGCCGCCGAGATCCACTGCAACGAAGGCGTGTGCGACGTCTTCGAGGTCGTGTTCCCGCCCAAGGGCACACTTATCACGCCGGAGTGGCCGGCGGCGACCAACGCGCGCTCGTTCGTGCTGCTGCGCTCGCTCGGCTTGTTGGCCGGCGTCGTCGCGCAAGCGGTCAAGGGTCGCATGCCGGCCGATCAGGAGACCATCCGCTACACCGGCTTCTACGGCAAAGATCAGCGCGGCCGGCCGTTCCTGTCGCGCGAGGTCTTGGGCGGCGGCGGCGGCGGCCGCTACTACGCCGACGGCAGCGACGTCATCCATATCGTGCCGGACTCGCGCAACCAGCCGGCCGAGTTCACCGAGACGCGCTTTCCGATCGTGGTCGAGAAGCTCGGGCTGCGCACCGACTCCGGCGGCGCCGGCGAGCGCCGCGGCGGCCTCGGCTACGAGAAGATCTATCGCCCGCTGGTCGACTGCTACACCATCGTGACCGCCGACCGGGTGCGGCTCGGCTGCTACGGCGTCAACGGCGGCAAGGCCGGCAAACCGTTCTGCGTCACGGTCGATCTCGACGGCAGGGCCGAGCGCGATCTCGGCGGCCTGGTCGACGGCGAGCCGGTCAAAGCCGGCCAGCTGCTGCGGGTCGCGACCACCGGCGGCGGCGGCTGGGGCGATCCGCTCGCGCGCGAGACCGAGCTCGTGCGGCTCGACGTGCTCCAGGGCAAGGTGTCGCTCGCCGGCGCGCGCGGCGACTACGGTGTCGTGATCGTCGGCACCGAGGGCGCGCCCAAGGTCGACGTGGCGGCGACCGCGCGGCTGCGTGCGCGCTTGCGCAAGCAGC
>JACQAI010000586.1 GCA_016195115.1 Pseudomonadota bacterium | reverse complement strand
GTCTCAGACTCCCACGACGAGATCCTGTTCATCATCATCCACCAGGCCTCCGAGCTGTGGATGAAGCTGATCATCCACGAGCTGAAGGCGGCGTGCGCGGCTATCCAGACCGATGCGCTCGGCCGCGCCTTCAAGATGAGCGCGCGGGTCAGCCGCATCCAGAACCAGATGATCCAGTCATGGGACGTGCTGTCGACCATGACGCCGGCGGAGTATCTCGACTTCCGCGGCAAGCTCGGCCGCGCCTCGGGCTTCCAGTCCTACCAGTACCGCACCATCGAGTTCCTGCTCGGCGCCAAGGACGCCGAGCTGCTGGCGCCGCACCGCCATCGCCCCGACATCCACGGCCCGCTCGAGCACGTGCTCAAGAGCCCCAGCCTCTACGACGAGGCGATCCGGCTGCTCGCCCGGCGCGGCTTCGCTATCGAGCGCGGCCATCTCGGGCGCGACCTCACCCTGCCCTACGCCGCCGATGCCTCGGTCAAGGCGGCCTGGATCGAGGTCTACCGCGACACCGCGAAATACTGGGACCTCTACGAGCTCGCCGAGGAGCTGGTCGACGTCGAGGACTCGTTCCAGGTCTGGCGCTTCCGCCACATGATGACGGTCCAGCGCATCATCGGCTTCAAGGCCGGCACCGGCGGCACCGCCGGGGTCGGCTATCTCAAGCAGGCGGTCGGCCGACCGTTCTTCCCCGAGCTGTGGGATCTGCGCACCGAGCTTTGAGCGAGATCCCCGCGCCCGCCGAGACCGTCGTGCTCACCCCGTCGCGCGCTTTCGACCCTGGTCAACCCTGGGGCGGAACGCCGACCGCGCGCTTTTCGGCGATCTCGAGCCACCACGGCGGCAGCTCCGACTGGCGTTCCGCCGACATGACCGCGATGAGCTCGGGACAGCTGACGCCGCGCCGCTCGGCCTCGCGGCGCAGCACGCTGAACGCGTGAATCGGCCCGGGCAGCGTGATCGCCACCGCATCGGCAGGATTCGGGTCCGCGGGCAGATTATCGAGCACGTCAGGCTCCGACACCTTGGCTTCGACGGCGTGGAAAAGTTGCCAAAACGCTTGATCGAGCCGGTCCATGATGATCTCCCGCGTCGCCCCTTTGACTAACGCCGAGATCGCCCAATCGTTCGGGGCTGGCGACTGGGCCTGAAGGTCCAGGCTGATTCAGCCGTAGTCGACCCGCTCAGCGAATCAAGTAGATCGGGCTCGACCAGATCAGGTGGCCGTCCTCCTGGGTGGCGCAGACATAGAGGGCGGTGTCGCCGGTCGCAGCGCGCGGGATGCGGCGCTCGATGCGCAGGGCGTGCGCTGCATTGACGTCGGGCAGCCGGAACACCCGGATCTGGCGCTTGATGCCGCCGGCGGCGAACACCTGGTCCTCGAGCCCGATCGAGCCGATGTCGATCGTGGTCTTGACCAACGCGGTGTCGATCGTCAGCGTGCCGGCGCGCGGCTCGGCGAGCCAGGCGTCGAAGCCGCCGAAGCCGCCCGTGGTGAGGGCCTGCCACTCGAGCCGGGTCGCGCTCTTGCGCACCAGCTCCTTGTCGATGTTCCACAAGTTGATCGGCGCGATGCGCTCGATCGCGTTGCCCGTCACCGTCGCGCTGCCGTCCCACACCGTCTGGCGGCCGCGGCCGCGATACTCCGAGCCTTCCCAGATCACCCGGATGCGCCGGCCGAGCTCGTTGGCGGTGTAGGGCCGCACTGTCTCGAGCACATCCATGCCATTGCGGATCTCGAGGCGCTCGAGCGGCGCCGCGCCGACGACCTCGGCGACGAAGCCCATGATCGCGTCGCGCACGCGCGTGCTCGTCGTCGCGCCGAGATTCGGATCGGCGGCAAACAGATCCGCTTCGGTGTCGAAGCGCGCGCGCGCGTCGAGGATCATGCGGCAGCCGGTGGTCGCATAGTGATGGCGCTTGCGCAATGACTCGAAAATCCCGGCGCGCGTCAGCTCCGGTGCGAGCATGCAGGTGAGTCCGCCGTACGCGCCGAACAGCGACGCGCCGGGATGGCTCGCGCCGTGGCGGCCCTTGTGGCCGTCGCTGTTGGCCAGGATGCCGACGCGATAGCCCTGCTCGAAGGCGTCCCGGAGCAGCCACTCGAAGGTGCCCCAATCGGAGTGCACCTCGACGGCGCGCTCGATGCGTGCGTCGTGCGCCATCTTGATATCGGCGTAGCGCCCGCCGATGTGGGCGAACACCACGCAGTCCTCGCTCTTGAGCGCCTGGAACAGATCCTCGGCGCTGTTGGCGTCGGTCGCGACGTCGGACAGGTCGCCGACCAGGGCATGGTGCGAGCGGTGGATCTGCCGACCCTCGGTCATGAACATGACGTTGCGGTCGCCGCCGAGCCCGGTGTTGCCCGACCACTCGTAGCCCGGGAACATGATGAAGGCGCCGTCGCGGTTGAACTCGGCGCTCAGGCGGTTGAGCTCCTGCCAGAACGGCGTGGTGATCTGGAAATCGTTGCCCTGGTGGCTCATGGCATCGAGGAAGGCGCGGTCGCGCGCGAACTCGATCAGCTCGCGCGCCGAGTTGGTCCCGATGGTCTCCTCCGACTGGCCGTGCAGGTCGGCCCAGAACGGCAGCAGCGCCGCCGCACGGGTCAAGCGCAGCGGGTTCGACACTGCGACGACCCGACCGGCCGCGTCGAGCACCTCGATGCGCAGATCGCCCTCGGTCGTGCCGAGCAGATCAGGGAAAGCGCGCACGAACATGCCCGGCTGCATCTCGAAGCGCGCGGGCAACCCCTCGACCGGCAGGCTCGGGCGCAGCGTGAACGTGCCGGCGACGCGGTCGCTCGGGTTGCCCCACTTGTCTTCGCCCTTGAAGCCAAGCGTGAAGCGCTGGTCGGTGCGCCGCAGGGTCGGCAGCAGTGCCTTGAAGAGCACCGGCGGCCCGGCGACCACCGCGACCACGGGCTGCACCGGCAGCTCGACGAAGTTGTAGGTCGCGAAGGCGTCGACCAGCACCTTGAACTCGAAGGTCGGCTCGTGGAAGGTCTGCACCCGCATGCCGGGCGAGCCCTGGCGCGGATCGCCGAGCCGCACGGTGATGCGATCGCCGGCGCGCAGGAAGCCGCGCTGCACCTTGATGACCAGCGCCTTGTCCCACGGCCGGAGATTGCGCTTGGGATCGTACTCGAGCTGCAGCACGGCGCCGTTGCTGGCTTCCGCGGTCGTGTAGTTGGGCGCTTTGGGATCGTTGAACTGCGGCCGCCCCATGTCGCTGGCGAAGCGGTGGACGATCTTGATCCCGCCGGTGTCGTCGATGCCGAAATAGCCCGCCGTGTAGGTCACGGTGAAGTCCTGGAAGCTGCCGGCCTCGAACGCGCCGGTCGGCGTCACGCTCGCCGTGCCCATGCGCTCGGCGAGATAGGTCGAATGGCCGGCGCTGTGCGGCATCGGGTCCCCGCGGCTCAGTCGATGTAGTGGGTGTCGGCCAGGAAGGCGCAGAACTCGCGCAGCGCGACCTCGAGATTGGCCCGGGCGGTGCGCGCCTCCTGGGCGTTGCGGTGCGCCTTGGCGAGCGCCAGGTCCTGCTCGGCCATCAGCGCGCGCTGCTTCAGCAAGGTGCCGTGGATCTGGTGCAGCGCATTGGGGTAGCTGCTGAGAAAGGTCGGCGCGGTCGGCAGCTGGCTGGGATCGACCGACTGGCGGTCGTTCGCCTTGGCGATCGCCTGCCCGAACGGCTCGGTCAAGGATGTCAGCAGATCGAGATTGCGCTCGGCGCGATAGAGCTCGAAGTCGCCCTCGCGCATCGGCCGCGCGGTCGAAGCCCGCGTGTCGGTGCACATCGGGGCGGCCCATGCGGCAATCGGCGTGAACTGAAGGGCGAGGAGCAGCAGAAGCAGGCGGGTCATTGTCGGCGTCCGTGTAGTGAAGGGGTGGATATCGGCTCACGTCACCTTGGCGCGGGTGTGGAACTGCGGTGCGTCCCAAGCGCGAGTCGCCATGATGTCGGCGAGCTGCTCGACCGCGTCCCAGATGTCGACATAGCGAGTATAGAGCGGCGCGAAGCCGAAGCGCAGGATGTCGGGGGCGCGGAAATCCGGGATCACGCCGCGCGCGATCAGCGCCTGGACGATCGCGTAGCCCTCGGGATGGCTGAGGCAGAGCTGGCTGCCGCGCGCCGCCGGATCGGCCGGGCTGGCGAGCGCGAACCGCCCCGGACAGCGCTCGGTCACGCGCGCCCAAAAGCGCTCGCCGAGCGCCCGCGACTTGGCGCGCACCGCCGCGAGATCGGCCTCGAGCATCAGGTCGACCCCGGACTCAAGCGCAACCAGACTGAGGATCGCCGGCGTGCCGCACAGGTTGCGCGCGATGCCGGCGGCCGGCCGGTAGTCGTGATCGAACGCGAACGGCGCCACATGGCCCATCCAGCCCGACAGTGGCGGCCGGATGCCCGCCTGGTGGCGCGCGGCGATGAACAGGAAGGCCGGCGCGCCCGGCCCGCCGTTGAGGTACTTGTAGCCGCAGCCGACGGCGAAATCGGCGCCGGCGGCGTTGAGGTCGATCGGCATGGCGCCGGCCGAATGCGACAGATCCCACAGCATCAGGGCGCCGGCGCGGTGCGCGGCGGCGGTCAGCGCCGCCAGGTCGTGCATGCGGCCGCTGCGGTAGTTGACGTGGGTCAGCATGACGACCGCGGTCGTGGCATCGATCGCCGCGGCGACGCGCGCCTCGTCGACGACCTCGAGCGCGAGCCCGCCGCCGCGCAGGCCGACCAGCCCCTGGGCGATATAGAGGTCGGTCGGGAAGTTGCCGCGGTCGGACAGCACGACCCGGCGCCCGGGAGCCAAGTCGAGCGCGCCGCTCAACAGCTTGAAGAGATTGACCGAGGTCGAATCGGCGACGGCGACCTCGCTCGGCGCGGCGCCGATCAACCGGGCGATCTTGTCGCCGACGCGGGTCGGCAGGTCGATCCAGCCGTGCTTGTTCCAGCTCGTGATGAGGTCGCGGCCCCACGCCTCGTGCAGCAACGCGGCGACCCGGCCGGGCGTCGCGCGCGGCAGCGCGCCCAAGGAATTGCCGTCGAGATAGATCACCCCGTCGGGCAGCTCGAAGCGCTCCCGGAAGGCGCGCAGGGGGTCGTCGGCGTCGAGGCGCTGCCAGGCGGCGCGGTCAGTCATCGGTTGGCGCGCCGGTCGGGGTGGCCGGCTAGCCACAGCGCCGTTCCCCGGGCGGGTCGCCGTGGTACCGCCACGCAAGGGTTAACCCAGTCCAGGACAATCCGCGCCCAGCAGCCGCGCCCAACGGCAAAACGCACCATGGTTGCCCGAAGGTTCTGGTTAATACGAAAAGTATATCAAATTGTATCTATCGCTCAAAAGTCGAACATCGTCCAACACTGTTTAGCGACAGCTTGTCTCCAATTCGAGTCTGCATGATCGCGGCTAGATTACCCGTTAACCCTGTGCAAATCTTCTTGGAGTCGTATGAGGACTGTGGAAGTCCGCGCACCGTCGCGGGGCATTCAAAAACACGGGCTCAAAACTTTTAAATAATGTGTTATTTGTAGGGCATTGCACGGGCCGGCGCAGCATGGGGTGCGGCTGACATATGACAGTGGAGGTCACCTTCTGGGGGGTTCGCGGCAGTTTCCCCTGCGCGACGCTGAACCATATGAAGTATGGCGGGAACACGAGCTGCATCAGCTTCCAGACCGCCAACACCACGATCGTGCTCGACGCCGGCACCGGCTTGTTCATGTTGGGCAAGAGCTTGCTCAAGCATGGCGTCCAAACCGCGACGCTTTTGCTCTCCCACTCCCACACCGATCACATCATCGGCTTCCCGTTCTTCGCGCCGGCCTGGATCAACAGCTTCGCCCTGACCATCATGGCCGGGCACCTGATCGACAACGGCGGCGTACGCGAGATCTTCGAGGTGTCGATGCGCGACCCGGTGTTCCCGGTCAAGCTCACCGACATGGGCGGCGCCACCCGCTTCCACGACTTCCACGCCGGGGAGAGCTTTGCGCTCGGCACCGACGTGATGGTGCGCACCGCGCCGCTCAACCACCCCAACGGCGCCACCGCCTATCGGCTGGAGGCCGAGGGCAAGGCGCTGTGCTACGTCACCGACACCGAGCACATCCCCGGCAAGCCTGATTCCAACGTCCTCAACCTGATCCGCGGCGCCGACCTGGTGATCTACGACTCGACCTACACGGACGACGAGTTTCCCAAGAAGGTCGGCTGGGGCCACTCGACCTGGCAGGAAGGCATCCGACTGTGCAAAGCCGCCGGGGCACACCGCCTGGCAATCTTCCACCACGACCCCGACCACACCGACGACTTCATGGACCGGGTCGACGACGACGCCCGCCACAACTGGGACAAGGCCTTCGTCGCGCGTGAAGGTATGGTGATCTCGCTTTAAGACGACCGACCACAGACGACGGACGACAGATCGCCTGTCCTCTGACGTCTGTCCTCTGTCGTCCG
>JACQAI010000585.1 GCA_016195115.1 Pseudomonadota bacterium | reverse complement strand
ATGGGACGGGTCGCGGGCAAGGTGGCGCTGGTCGTCGGCGCGGGCGGCGGCATCGGCGGCGCCGGCGCCGAGGCGCTGGCCCGCGAGGGCGCAGCGGTGTTCTGCACCGACCATGACGGCGCGGCGGCCGCGGCGACCGCGGCGCGGATCGCTGCCGCCGGCGGGCGCGCCGCCGCGGCGGCGCTCGACGTGCGCGACCGCGCGGCGGTCGATGCCGCGGTGGCCGCCGTCGTGCGCGAGTTCGGCCGGCTCGATATCGTGCTCGAATCGGCCGGCATCGGCCACCGGTTCGGTTTCCTGGATGTCGATGTCGAGACGTGGGACCGCATCATCGCCGTCAACCTGACCGGCATGTTTCACGTCGGACAGGCGGCGGCGCGCCACATGGTCAAGCAGGGCGGCGGCGGCAGCATCATCAACGTGACGTCGCAGCTTGCCGAGGTGGCGCGACCCGAGCGCGCCGCCTATGTCGCCTCGAAGGGCGGCGCGCGCTCGCTGACCCAGGCGATGGCGGTCGATCTCGCGGCCCACGCCATCCGGGTCAACGCGATCGCGCCCGGCCCGACCCTGACCGGGCTGACGCGCGCGAGCTATACCGACCCCGCGGCCCGGCGGGCGACCGAGGCGCTGATCCCGCTCGGCCGGCTCGGCCAGCCCGACGATCTCGCCGGGGCGGTGCTGTTCCTGGCCTCCGACGAGTCGCGCTGGGTCACCGGCAGCACGGTCACGGTCGACGGCGGCTATTTGGCGATCTGACGCGATTGCGCCACCAAGCGCGACGAGGACGCGCCCCTGCCGAAGAGGACTGCCCATGACCATTCGCGTCGCCGCCATCGAGGTCAGCCATTGGCATGCGGTGTTCGACGCCGCCTACCTCCGTCACCTCGTCGCCATGCCGGATGTCGAGTTGGTTGCCATACAGGACTCTGACGCCGGTCTCGTCGCGAAACGCGCGGCCGCGGTCGGGAGCCCGCCGACCTTCACCGACTACCGCAGCATGCTGGCGGCGACGCGCCCCGACTTCGTCGTGGCCCTCGGGCGGCATCGGCAGATGGCCGGCATCGCCCACGACCTGCTCGACCAGGGCTTTCCCTTCCTGATGGAGAAGCCCATGGGGATCAACGCGTCTGAAGTGGAGGCGGTGGCCACCAAGGCGGCCGGACTCAAGGCGTTCGTCGCGGTCCCGCTGGCCCAACGCTACGGCGCCTTCGCGACGCGCGCCCGCGCGCTGCTCGCCGCGGGGCGGTTCGGCCCGCTGTCGCACCTCTACGTCCGGCTCAACCGGCCAGGGCCGGAACGCTACCGGGTCTGGGATTGCCCCTGGATGCTCGATCCCGTCGAAGCCGGCGGCGGTTGCCTCCGCAACCTGGGCTCCCACGGGTTGGATATGTTCCTCCATTTGACCGGCGAGGAGGCGCAGGTGACCGGCGCCCAACTGAGCCGGCGCGCCCATGAACGCCGGGTCGAGGACTACGCCTCCGTCATGCTCCGCTCCACGAGCGGTATTCTCGGCACCGTTGAGGTCGGCAACGGCTTCCCCCGTGACGGCACCGACGGTGAGTGGAAACTCGCCGGCCGCGACGCCATCCTGACGATGAAAGACGGCGTCATGAAGCTCGCCACCGCCGCGGGGGATGAGGTTCTCCCGGATCGCGACATCACCCCGCCCGCTTTCGCCGCCGTGCGCGATGCGCTCGATCACTGGCGGAACGGCGCGGCACCGCCGATCGGCGTGCACGACTGCCTGCGGGCCGTGCGGTTGATCGACCAGGCGTACGACCGCGCGCGCTGATCTTTCACCAACGCCGGGTCAGCAACGCCGTACGCTTTTATTGGGTCTTCATGCCTTTCGCGTGGGTCGAGGGCACCAGGCTCTTCACGGATTGGGCACGCTTGGCCAGCCAGTAGGCCTGCGCCGGCGGGACCGAGGCGAACTGCGCGTCCACGCCGAGCTTCTGCGCCGCGTCCATCGGCCAGTTCGGGTTGTAGAGCAGCTCGCGCGCCAGCGCGATGAGGTCGGCCCGGCCCTCCTGCAGGATCTGCTCCGCCTGATCGGCGTGCACGATCAGGCCAACCGCCATGCTCATGATGTCGGCATCGCGCCGCAGCCGCTCGGCATAGGGCACCTGATAGCCGTAGCCCACCGGCCCGGCGCTCAGCACCGGCGAGCCGCGCATGCCGCCCGAGCTGCAGTCGATCACGTCGACGCCCTTGGGCTTGACGAGCTTCGCCAAGGCGACGCTCTGGTCGGGCCCCCACCCGGAATCGTCCTCGACCGACAGGCGCAGGAACAGCGGCTTGTGCGCCGGCCACTGCGCCCGAACGCTCTCGACGATTTCGATCGCAAACCGCATGCGGTTGATCTCGCTGCCGCCATAGTCATCGTTGCGCACATTGGCGAACGGCGAGAGGAACTGGTGGATCAGATAGCCGTGCGCGCCGTGGATATCGAGCACCTCGAAGCCCGCCTCGTGCGCCCGCCGCGCCGCCTGGCCCCAGCGCTCGACGATTTCGGGAATCTCGGCCCGCGTCAGGGCGCGCGGCGCCGGGTCGGTTGCGGGCGCGCTGAGGGCGCTCGAGGACACCAGCTCCCAGCCGTCCCAGTTCCAGACGTCGGGCGACGGCGTGAGCGGCGCCCCGCCTTCCCACGGCCGGAAGCGCCGGGCCTTGCGGCCGGAATGGCCGATCTGGATGCCCGGCACCGCGCCGTTCTGGCGGATGAAGTCGACGCAGCGTTTGAGCCCGGGGATGAAGGCGTCGTCCCAGATGCCGAGGTCGCCGACGGTGCCGCAGCCGCGCCGCTCGACCTTGGTCGATTCCATGATCACGAGGCCGGCGCCGCCCGCCGCGTAACGGCCGGCATTCATCAGGTGCCAGTCGGTCGCGAAGCCCTGGTCGGCCGCGTACTGGTGCATCGGCGCCACCACGACCCGGTTCTTCAAGGTCACGTCGCGAATCCGGATCGGTTCAAACAGTAGTGGCGCCACGCACAGTCCTCCCGGAAATCGCAACCGATAGGATCGCCTCACCGGTTGTCACTGTCGAGTCGTGACCGCCGCGCGCCGGACGGGCCGAGCCACCTGTCTTGAGCACCGGCTGCCAATGGCGCGCGTTGCCCAAGGACTTGCCGCCCAAGAGCATCGTGCACGACTGTCTTACGGTTCTTTGGTCGACGGTTTGTTGCAATCTACTAAGACGTTGGCGGATCTTGTGCTGCCGGTGTACAGGAGCGATCGCCATGCCCACCGCATTCCAAGGACGGATCGGCCGCACCATCGCCGAGTCGACGCCTCACTGGCCGTCCGAACCGCAGGCTCCGGCAGGCGCCCCCAATATCCTTGTCGTCCTGTTCGACGACACCGGCTTCTCCGATTTCGGTTGCTACGGCTCGCCCATCAAGACACCGACCATCGATCGCCTCGCGGCCGAGGGCCTGCGCTACACCGGCCTCCACACCACGGCCATGTGCTCGACGACGCGCGCCGCCATGCTGACGGGGCACAACCCGCATTCGGTTGGCGTCGGCAGCCTTGCCAACTTCGACAGCGGCTATCCCGGCTACCGCGGCAAGATCCGGCGCGAGGCCGGCACCATCGCGGAAATCCTGCGTCCTCACGGCTACCGCAACTACATGGTCGGCAAGTGGCACGTGACGCCGTTGACCGAGACTGGCGCCACGGGCCCCTTCGATGGTTGGCCGCTCGGCCGCGGTTTCGATCGGTACTACGGCTTCATGGGCCACGGGACCGACCACTATGCCCCTGAGCTTTTCCTCGACAACGCCGCTATCGCCGCGCCCGGCAACTACGAGTCGGGCTATCACCTCACCGCCGACCTCGTCGACCGGTCGATCCAATGCCTCGCCGGCCACGTCGCCGAGCGGCCGGGCAAGCCCTGGCTGCTCTGGCTTGCGCTGGGCGCCACGCATTCTCCGCACCAGGCACCGCGCGACATCATCCTCGGCTACGAGGACGTGTTCGCCCGCGGCTGGGACGCCGAGCGCGAGCGCCGCCTGGCTAAACAACTCGAGTTGGGCATCGTGCCGGCGCACACGCGCGTGCCGCCGCGCAACGATGGCGTGAAACCTTGGGACGAGCACGCCCCCGACGAGCGCCGCTTCTTCCTGCGGCTGCAGTCGGCCTTCGCCGGCATGCTCGACCACGCCGACCGCCAGCTTGCCCGCCTCGTCGCATTCCTCGAGCGCGCAGACCTCTTCGACGACACCATCATCCTCGTCCTTTCCGACAACGGCGCCAGCCAGGAGGGCGGCCTGCTCGGCAGCATCACGCTCGGCCCGCGGCCGGTGCTGTGGCCCGAGAGGCTCGCGCGTCTCGAGGACATCGGCGGCCCGAAGCTGAACAACAACTTCCCGCACGGCTGGGCGATGGCCTCGAACACGCCGCTCCGGCGCTACAAGCAGAACACGCACGGCGGCGGCATCCGCGATCCGCTTGTGGTCTCGTGGCCGAAGGGCGTCGCGGCGCGCGGCGGGCTGCGCCACCAGTTCTGCCATGTGTCGGACATCCTGCCGACGCTGCTCGACGTCATCGGCATCACGCCGCCGGACGAGATCAACGGCATCCGGCAGATGCCGCTCGAAGGCACGAGTTTCAAGTCGAGCCTCGCCGATCCGACGGCGCCGGCGAAGGCCGAGCCGCAGTATTTCGAGCAGTTCGGGCACCGTGGACTGTGGCACCAGGGCTGGAAGGCCGTCGCCTATCACCCGACCGGCACGCCGTTCGATACCGACCGGTGGGAGTTCTACCATCTCGACGCGGACTTCAACGAGACCAACGACCTCGCTGCCGCCGAGCCCGACCGCCTGCAGGAGATGATCAAGCTCTGGTGGCAGCTCGCCGAGCGCCACAACGTGCTGCCCCTCGACGATCGCTTCGGGCCGCGCTTCGCCGAGAATGCCGCCCGCTTCCACGGGCCGCGCACCCACTACGTCATGCACGCCGGCATGGGGCACGTGCCGTCCGAGGTGGCGCCGGATGTGAGGACCCGCAGCTACCTGATCGAGGCCTTTGTGGAGCTCACAGGCGGCGATAGCGGCGTGCTGATCGCCCACGGCGACATGACCACTGGCTACAGCCTCTACGTCCAGGACGGGCGTCTCGTGCACGACTGGAACGTCGGCGGTGAGCACGTGATCGTGCGCTCCGACACCGCGATACCGGCAGCCGGCGCGCACCGGCTCGGCGTGCGCGTGCGACGCCTCGCCGCGGTCGAGCAGCCGACGACCGCCGTCACCAGCGAGATCACGCTCGTCATCGACGGCGCACCAGCAAGCCGCGTCGAAACCAAGCTTGGCTTTGCCGGGGGAGTTTCCTGGTCCGGTCTCGACATCGGCCGCGACCCCGGATCGCCGGTGTCGTATTACGAGGCGCCGTTCGCCTTCACCGGACGCCTTCTGCGCGTCGAGGTGACCATGGATGTCAATCAGCGGCTCGACGGCGACATCGTCGGCCGGGCGAT
>JACQAI010000584.1 GCA_016195115.1 Pseudomonadota bacterium | reverse complement strand
CGTCGAGGCGCTCAAGGGCGAGCTCGCCGAGGTCGGGCTCGCCGCCGGCGTGGTCGACCGCCTGCACGGCGATATCGCGTCGAACGATTTCGCCGCGCGGCTCGAGCGCCGGCTCGAGACCTCGGAAGCCGGGCGCGCCGGGCTCGCCCAGGTCGCCGAGATCCGCGACGCGGTCGGGCCCGAGCTTGCCAACGGCACGATCGCGTTCGACCCGCTGCTGGCGCGCGGCATGGACTACTACACCGGGCCGATCTTCGAGTTCTACGCCACCCAGTTCCGCAGCGCGATCGCCGGCGGCGGCCGTTACGACGGGCTGTCGGCGATGTTCGGGCGCAAGGCCGAGCCGGTGTGCGGCGGCTCGCTCGGCATCGAGCGCATCATCATGCTGCTGCAGGGCGACGCCCCGCTGCCGGCGGCGCCGGGACCGCTCGCCTACGTCACCGTGTGGAGCCCCGACCGGCGCGCCGATGCGCTGCGGCTGCTCTCGGCGATCCGCGCGCGCGGCCTGAGCGCCGAGCTCGACCTGGTCGGCAGCGGCATCGGCCAACAGCTCAAGACCGCCTCGGAGCGCCATTGCCGGTTCGCCATCCTGCAGGGCCCCGACGAGGTCGCGGCCGGCACGGTGCAGATCAAGGACATGGATGCGGGCACGCAGGTGAGCGCGCCGGCCGGCGAGGCGGCGGCGACCTTGGAGCGACTGGCACGGGGGTGACGATGCGGCAGCGCCTCGCAGTGATCGGCGGGGACATCACCCAGCTCGACGTCGACGTGATCGTCAACGCCGCGAACGAATCATTGCTCGGTGGCGGTGGCGTCGACGGTGCGATTCATCGCGCCGCCGGGCCGCAGCTGCTCGCGGAATGCCGTATCCTGGGCGGCTGCGCCACCGGCAGCGCCAAGTTGACCGCCGGCCATAACCTGAAGGCCAAATGGGTGGTGCACGCCGTCGGTCCGGTCTGGCACGGCGGCACCAAGAACGAGGATGCGCTGCTCGCCGGGTGCTACACCACGGCGCTCGCGCTGGCGCGCGGCAAGGCGGCGCGCTCGATCGCGTTCCCGGCGATCAGCACCGGCGTCTATCGCTTCCCGCTCGAGCGCGCCACCCGTATCGCGATTTCGACCGTGCTCGCCGACCTCGCGGCCAATGCGCTGCCCGAGCGCGTCGCGTTCGCGTGCTTCGGCGCCGAGGCGCTCGCGGTCTATAATGCCGTGATCGAGGACCTGCTGCGCGCCTAGGAGAAACCAGAGGATGTCGGACGCCACCGCGTTGCCGCTCGCCGGAATTCGCGTGGTCGAGTTCGTGCACATGATCATGGGGCCGAGCGCCGGCCTGATCCTCGGCGACCTCGGCGCCGAGGTGATCAAGATCGAGCCGCTGCCGCGCGGCGACAACACCCGGCGCCTGCTCGGCACCGGCGTCGGTTTCTTCATGTCGTACAACCGCAACAAGAAGAGTTTTGGCGTCGATCTCAGATCGGCGGCCGGCCGCGAGATCGTGCTGAAGCTGATCAAGTCGGCCGACATCCTGACCGAGAACTTCCGGCCCGGCGCGATGGAGAAACTCGGCTTCGGCTACGACGCCTTGAAGACGGTCAATCCCGAGCTGATCTACTGCTCGCACAAGGGTTTTCTCGCCGGGCCCTACGAGCATCGCCCGGCGCTCGACGAGGTCGTGCAGATGATGGGCGGGCTCGCCTACATGACCGGGCCGCCGGGCCGGCCGCTGCGCGCCGGCGCCTCGGTCAACGACGTGATGGGCGGCATGTTCGCGGTGATCGGCGCGCTCGCCGCGCTGCTGCAACGCCAAACGACCAAGCGGGGACAAGAAATCAAAAGCGCGCTGTTCGAGAACTGCGCGTTCCTGGTCGGCCAGCACATGGCCCAGTACGCACTGACGGGCGTGGCGGCGGAGCCGATGCCCAACCGCATCTCGGCTTGGGGGATCTACGACATTTTCGTGACCAAGGACGAGCAGCAGATGTTCGTCGGCGTCGTCTCCGACACGCAATGGGAGGTGTTCTGCAGGGCCTTCGGGCTGCCCGACTGGTTCGCCGATCCCACCCTCAAGACCAACAATCTGCGGGTCCAGGCGCGGCCGACCCTGCTGCCGATGATCGGCGCGGTGTTCAAGCGCTACACCAAGGCCGAGCTGATGCGGATGTGCGAGGAAACCGGCCTGCCCTATGCGCCGATCACCAAGCCGGAGGAGCTGTTCGACGATCCGCACCTCAAGGAGTCGGGGGCGTTGCTGCCGATCACGACGCCCGAGGGCACGAAGACGGTGATCCCCGGGCTGCCGCTCGAGATGGCCGGCCAGCGCTTCGGCGTCAGGCTCGACGTGCCGCGCTTCGGCGAGCACACCCGGCCGATCCTGCGCGACCTCGGCTACGGCGACGCCGAGATCGAGCGCCTGATCGCCGACGGCGTGGTCGCCGACCAGGAGAAGGTGGGCTGATGGACCGCACGTACGCTTATCCCGAGTTCGTCGATCCGCAGGTGCGGCCGCGCTACACCGGAATCCCGACCTTCATGCGCGCGCCCTACGCCGAGGATCCCGCCGGGCTCGACATCGCGCTGGTCGGCGTGCCCTTTGATGGCGGCGTAACAAATCGCACCGGCGCGCGCCACGGGCCGCGCGAGATCCGCAACCAGTCGAGCCTGATGCGCCGGATCAACCAGGCGAGCGGCATCGATCCCTATGAGCTGTGCCGGATCGCCGATGTCGGCGACGCCTGGATCGAGAAGCCGTTCGAGCTCGAGGGGGGCTTGCGCGAGATCGAAGGCATCTTCGCCACGATCCATCGGGCGGGCGTGGTGCCGGTGTCGGCCGGCGGTGACCATTCCGTCACCCTGCCGATCTTCCGCGCGATCGCGCGCGAGCGGCCGGTCGGCATGGTGCATTTCGACGCCCACTGCGACACCGGCGACGACTATCTGGGCTCGAAGTTCCACCACGGCGCGCCGTTCCGCCGCGCCGCCGAGGAGGGCCTGCTCGATCCCAAGCGGACGATCCAGATCGGCATCCGCGGCGGCATCAACGACCGCAAGATCTGGGCGTTCAGCCACGACAGCGGCATGCGCGTCGTCTACATGGAGGAGCTCTACGACAAGGGCCCGAAGGCGATCGCCGAGGAGGCGCGCCGCGTCGTCGGCGACGGCCCGACCTACATCAGCTTCGACGTCGACGGGCTCGACCCGGTCTACGCGCCGGGCACCGGCACGCCGGAGTGCGGCGGCATGACCGTGCTCGAGGCCCAGCTGATGGTGCGTCGCCTGCAGGGCCTCAACCTGGTCGGCGGCGACGTCGTCGAGGTCGCCCCGCCGTTCGACCCGAGCGGCAACACGGCGCTGGTCGGCGCCACCATGATGTTCGAGATCCTGTGCGTCGTCGCCGACGCGGTCGCGAGGCGAAAGCGGAAGTAGGGCTCGGCACCGACGCTGGGGGGCCCTTGACGTCAGCCTCACAAAGTCTGATCTTCAATTCTGTACAGACTGTACAGGACTAGTCCCATGGCCAGGCGTCCCCACCCCACCAAGCGCAGCGCGACCCATCGGAGGCAGAACCCCAAGGCGCCCCCCAAACGGAGGGCTTCCGGGACTTGGCAGCTGCAAGCAGCCCGCGCGAACCTGAGCGACGTGGTGAATGCAGCGGCGCGTGCGCCCCAACACATCACCCGTAACGGCAGACCGGTTGCCGTCGTCCTCTCGGCCGAGGAATACCGCCGTCTGGCAAAGCCACGCCAGAGCCTCGTCGAGTTCTTCCAGCAATCGCCGTGGGCCGAGGCGATGGCGGCCGGCGATATCTCCGAAGCATTCTTCGAGCGCGATCGGGACCCGATCCGAGATATCGATCTGTGAGTTGGCTGCTCGATACCAACGCGATCTCAGAGACGACGAAGCCGAGGCCGAACCTCGGCGTGCTTGCGTGGCTTGCGCAGTGCGCAGGTGACGAGACGCGCATGTTCGTGAGCAGCCTGTCGGTCGCAGAGATTTATCGCGGGTTCCACCTTCTTCCCGAAGGCAGTCCGCGCCGATCACGGCTACGCGCATGGGCACAAACCGACCTCGAAACGCGTTTCTCGGGCAGGATCCTGGCTTTCGATGAAAGCGTCGCCCGAACCTGGGGAGCCGCTACGGCTCGACTACCGAGAGGCGTGACGATCCCAACGATGGATTCCCTGATCGCGGCGACCGCACTCCACCACGGTCTCGTCCTGGTGACGAGAAACATCGGAGACATGCGGCACTTCGCCGATCTGGCCGTCGAAAACCCGTGGAGCTGACTCTCCTGGGGCTGGTTTAGGCCGCTTCGGTCTCCTGGACCTCGACCGGACCCGAGTCCTGGCCCTTGGCGGCGGGGTCGCGGTCGACCAGCTCGATCATCGCCATCGCGGCGGTGTCGCCGTAGCGGAAGCCCGCCTTGATCACGCGGGTGTAGCCGCCCTTGCGCTCCTTGTAGCGCGCGGCGATGGCGTCGAACAGCTTCTGGGTCACGGCGTCGTCGCGCAGCACCGACCAGGCCTGGCGGCGCGCGTGCAGGCCGCCGCGCTTGCCGAGCGTGATCAGCTTCTCGACGATCGGCCGCAGCTCCTTGGCCTTGGGCAGGGTCGTCGTGATCTGCTCGTGCTTGATCAGCGCGACCGCCATGTTGGCGAACATGGCCTTGCGGTGGCTCGAGGTGCGGTTGAGCTTGCGGCCGCTGTTTCCGTGACGCATGACGACGCTCCCTGGACCCGCCTTTAGTACGGCTCCTCGAGCCGCTTGGCCAGATCCTCGATGTTCTCCGGCGGCCAGCCCGGGATCTCCATGCCGAGATGGAGCCCCATCTGCGCCAGCACCTCCTTGATCTCGTTCAAGGACTTGCGGCCGAAGTTGGGCGTCCGCAGCATCTCGGCCTCGGACTTCTGCACCAGATCGCCGATATAGACGATGTTGTCGTTCTTCAGGCAGTTGGCCGAGCGCACCGACAGCTCGAGCTCGTCGACCTTGCGCAGCAGGTTCTTGTTGAACGGCAGGTCGCTGGCGCGATCCTCCTCGGTGGCGTGCTGCGGCTCGTCGAAGTTGATGAACAGCTGCAGCTGGTCCTGCAGGATGCGCGCGGCCAGCGCCACGGCATCCTCGGGCGTCACCGCGCCGTTGGTCTCGACGCGCATCGAGAGCTTGTCGTAATCGGTCACCTGCCCGACGCGGGTGTTGTCGACCTTGTAGGCGACCTTGCGCACCGGCGAGAACAGGGCGTCGACCGGGATCAGGCCGATCGGTGCGTCCTCGGGGCGGTTCTGGGTCGCCGGCACGTAGCCCTTGCCGGCCTCGACGGTCATCTCCATCGAGATCTTGGCGCCCTGGTCGAGCGTGCACAGCACCAGGTTCGGATTCATGACCTCGATGTCGGGGCCGGTCTCGATCATCGAGGCGGTGACCTCGCCCGGGCCGTTGGCCTTGAGGCGGATGCGCTTGGGGCCCTCGCCGTGCAGGCGCAAGCCGAGCGCCTTGATGTTGAGCACGATGTCGGTGACGTCCTCGCGCACGCCGGGGATCGAGGAGAACTCGTGGAGCACGCCCTCGATCTGGATCGACGACACGGCAGCACCCTGCAACGACGACAGCAGGATGCGGCGCAGCGCGTTGCCCAGGGTCAGACCGAAGCCGCGCTCGAGCGGCTCGGCGACCACGGTCGCGGCCCGGGCCGGGTCCTGGCCGGGCTCGACGGTCAGCTTGTTCGGTTTGATCAGGGCCTGCCAGTTTTTCTGTAGCACGGATGCAACCCCATGAGTGACGGGTTCAAGACGGAAGCGGCGCGACCGACGCGCCGGACATTGGCGTTGTTGCGGTGCCTCAAACGCGGCGGCGCTTGGGCGGACGACAGCCGTTGTGCGGGATCGGCGTGACGTCGCGGATCGCGGTGATCGCGAAGCCGACCGCCTGGAGCGCCCGCAGCGCCGACTCGCGCCCGGCGCCCGGGCCCTTGACCTCGATCTCGAGCGTGCGCATGCCGTGCTCCTGGGCCTTCTTGCCGGCGTCCTCGGCGGCGACCTGCGCCGCGTACGGCGTCGACTTGCGGCTGCCTTTGAAGCCCTTCGATCCGGACGACGACCAGGCGATGACGTTGCCCTGCGCGTCCGTGATCGTGATCATCGTGTTGTTGAACGACGCGTTGACGTGCGCGACGCCCGACGTGATGTTCTTGCGTTCGCGCCGGCGAACGCGTGCGGCTGCGGGTTTGGCCATTCCTGGTCCTTCCGACGATGGGACGCGCTACGACGCTTTCTTCTTGCCGGCGATCGGTCTCGCCTTGCCCTTGCGGGTGCGCGCGTTGGTGTGGGTGCGCTGACCGCGGACCGGCAGGCCCTTGCGATGGCGCAGCCCGCGATAGCAGCCGAGGTCCATCAGCCGCTTGATGTTCATCGCGACCTCGCGGCGGAGATCGCCCTCGACCTGATAGTCGCGGTCGACCAGCTCGCGGATGCGCAGCACCTCGTCGTCGGTCAGCTGATGGACCCGGCGCTCGACCGGGATGCCGACCTTGGTGCAGATCTCGCGGGCCTTGGTCCGGCCGATGCCGAAAATGTACGTGAGCCCGATTTCCACGCGCTTCTGCGTCGGGATATTCACGCCTGCGATGCGTGCCACGCTTGGAAACTCCTTATTTTACAGGGGCATACGGGATGCCACGCCGGCCCCTCGCGCCCAAGGCCCGGCTTCGAGGGGGCGCATTATATGCATGAAAAAGGCCAAGTCAACCGGGAGACGCCCCCTTTTTGGCCCCGCGCTTGGCCGCCGCAGCCGGCTTGCCGGCGCGCTTGGGCACCGCCCCGACCTTGGCCAGCGCCGCCTCGATCTGGCCGGCGACCTCGTCGATCTCGGCCATGCCGTCGACCGCATGGAGCACGCCGCGAGCGCGGTAATAGGGCAGCAGCGGCTTGGTCAGGCCGTGGTAGGCCTTGAGCCGCGCGTTCACGGTCGAGGCGGTGTCGTCGGTCCGGCGGGTCAGGTCGCGACTGCCGCAGGCGTCGCACACCCCCGGGACCTTGGTCGGCTTGAACTGGTCGTGGTAGCCGGCGCCGCAGGTCGCGCAGGTGTAGCGCCCGGCGATGCGGGTCACCAAAGCCGCGTCGTCGACCACCATCTCGATCACGGCGTCGAGCTTGAGGCGCTTCTTGGCCAACATCGCGTCGAGCGCCTCGGCCTGGGCGACGGTGCGCGGGAAGCCGTCGAGGATGAATCCCTTGGCGCAGTCCGGCTGGTCGATGCGGTGGTCGATCAGCGCGATCAGGATGTCGTCCGCGACCAGGCTGCCCGCCTCCATGACCGCCTTGACCTGACGCCCGAGCGCGCTGTCGGAGGCAACCTCAGCGCGCAGCATGTCGCCGGTCGAGAGCTGGACGATGCCGTAAGTATCCTGCAATCGCTTGGCTTGGGTACCCTTGCCGGCCCCGGGGGGGCCGAGCAGGATAATGTTCATCCCCGTCTCCCGCGGAGCTTAGCCTTCTTGATGAGCCCCTCGTACTGATGGGCCAGCAGGTGCGAGTGGATCTGGGCCACCGTGTCCATGGTGACCGAGACCACGATCAATAGGCTGGTGCCGCCGAAATAGAACGGCACAGAATATTGCGAGATCAGGATCTCGGGCAAGGCGCAGATCACCGCCAGGTAAAGCGCGCCGACCGCGGTCAGCCGGGTCAGCACGTAGTCGAGGTGGTCGGCGGTGTTCTTGCCGGGTCGGATGCCGGGAACGTAGCCGCCGTATTTCTTGAGGTTGTCGGCGGTCTCGACCGGGTTGAACACGATCGCGGTATAGAAGAAGGCGAAGAACATGATCAGGCCGATATAGGCCGCCATATAGAGCGGTTGGCCGTGCGCCAGATTGCTGATGATCCAAGTCCACCAGACCGGCTGGTCGGTCGAGGCGCCGCCGCTGCCGCTGAAGCCCGCGACGGTCGCCGGCAGCAGCAGCAGCGAGCTCGCGAAGATCGGCGGGATGACGCCCGAGGTGTTGAGCTTGAGCGGCAAATGCGAGCTGTCGCCGCCGAACATGCGGTTGCCGACCTGACGTTTGGGGTACTGGACCAGGATGCGGCGCTGCGCGCGCTCGATGAACACGATGAAGGCGATGACGCCGATCACCAGGACGAACAGGATCAGCATGAAGCCGGCCGACAGGGCGCCGGTGCGGCCGAGCTCGAGCGTGCCGGCGAGCGCGTGCGGCAGGTTGGCGACGATGCCCGAGAAGATGATCAGCGAGATGCCGTTGCCGACGCCGCGCGCGGTGATCTGCTCGCCGAGCCACATCAGGAAGACGGTGCCGCCGACCAGGGTGACGACCGCGGTCAGGCGGAAGAACAGGCCGGGCTCGATGACCGCCGAGCCGGCGCTGCCCCGGAAGCCCTCGAGCCCGACCGCGATGCCGTAGGCTTGGACCGCCGCCAGCAGCACGGTGCCGTAGCGCGTGTACTGGTTGAGCACCTTGCGCCCGGCCTCACCCTCCTTCTTGAGCGCCTCG
>JACQAI010000583.1 GCA_016195115.1 Pseudomonadota bacterium | reverse complement strand
GCCGTCGGCGCGGCGCTCGATCGTGTCGGCGGGTGCACAGTCGACGTTGCTGCAGCACTCGCGTGGATACCAGTCGTGCGCCAAGCTCGGCGGTTGCGGCGCCGCGAGGAGGACGCCGGCCAGCGCCGCGGCGGCGATCGGGCTCCATCGGACCATCGCGCCCAGTGTGCGACCGTTCGCCGCTGCCGTCGAGATCGTGTAGGCTCGTAGCGCCCTGTTCAGTCGAGGCCGGCCATGTCCGCGTCGCTTGCCGGAACCTTTCGCGCCATGGCCCACAACAACGCGTGGGCCAATCATCGCCTGCTCGCCGCGTGCGGCGGTCTGACCCCGGCCGACGTCGCGGCGCCGCGCACCGGCTTCTTCCCCAGCCTCTTGGCGACGCTCAACCATATTTTGATCGTCGACCGGTTCTACATCGACGCGTTGGAGGGCGGCTGGCTCGGCCCCAAGGCGTGGGCCAACGAGATGCCGTGCGCCACCGTCGCCGACCTGCAGCGCGAGCAGGCAGCGGTCGATCGCCGCCTGATCGCGGTATGCGCCGCCCTGACCCCGCAGTCCCTGGACGAGATCGTGCGCGTCAATCGCGACACCAGGGTGCAGACCGAGCGCCGCGACCGCCTGCTCCTGCACCTGTTCCAGCACCAGGTCCACCATCGCGGCCAGGCCCACGCCATGCTGTCCGCCACCCCGGTCAAGCCACCGCAGCTCGACGAGTTCTTCTCGATCGCCGAAGCGCCGCTGCGCGCCGCCGAGTTCGCCGCGCTCGGCTGGACCGAGGCGACCGTCTGGGGCGACAGCCCCGGCTAGGGACTACGCTCGGGCCTCGGGCACCGGCGCCGCGCGGGCCGGTGCCGTGCTAGCCTGGTCGCCGTGCTGGCAGTGTTCTTGCAGCCGCGGTCGGGGCGCGGGCTGCGGCGATGCAACGGGGCCGGACCATGGACGAGGCGGGACTGCGCGGTCTGATCGGGGCGGTGAAGGCAGGCACGCTGACGCGCCGGGCCTTCGTGCACCGCATGGTGGCGCTCGGCCTGACCGCGCCGATGGCCGGCATGATGCTCGACCATTGCGGCGTCGCACGGGCGGCAAGCCGCTTTACGTACCAGCCGACCAAGCGCGGCGGCGGCGGGCCGCTCCGGCTGCTGTATTGGCAGGGCGCGACGCTCTTGAACCCGCACTTCGCGATCGGTCTCAAGGACCAGGAGGCCACGCGCATCTTCTATGAGCCGCTCGCCGGCTGGGATCCCGACGGCAATCCGTTTCCGATGCTCGCCGCCGAGATCCCCAGCCGCGACAACGGCGGCCTGGCGGCCGACGGCATGTCGGTGACCTGGAAGCTCAAGCGCGGCGTCAAATGGCACGACGGCAAGCCGTTCACCGCCGACGACGTCGTGTTCAATTGGGAATACGCCTCCGATCCTGCGACCGCGGCGGTGACGATCGGCAGCTACAAGGACGTCAAGGCCGAGAAGATCGACGACTTCACGGTCGTGGTCCGCTTCGCCAAGCCGACGCCGTTCTGGGCCGACGCCTTCGTCGGCGTGCGCGGCATGATCATCCCGAAGCACCTGTTCGCGGACTATGCGGGCAACACGTCGCGCGACGCGCCGGCCAACCTGAAGCCGGTCGGCACCGGGCCCTACCGCTTCGTCGAGTTCAAGCCCGGCGACCTCATCAAGGGCGAGCTCAATCCCGATTATCACGTCGCCAACCAGCCGCATTTCGACACCCTCGAGTTCAAGGGCGGTGGCGATGCGGTGTCGGCGGCACGCGCGGTCATCCAGACCGGCGAGTACGACTTCGCCTGGAACCTGCAGGTCGAGGACGAGATCCTCCAGCGCCTGGAGAAAGGCGGCAAGGGCAGGGTACTGATCACCGAGGCCGGCGCCGTCGAGTACATCCAGCTCAACACCACCGATCCGTGGACCGAGGTCGACGGCGAGCGCTCGAGCCTCAAGACCACGCATCCGCTGTTCGCCGACCCCGCGGTGCGCCAGGCGATGGCCTTGCTGGTCGACCGCAAGGCGGTCGAGGACCACATCTACGGCCGCACCGGCCAGGCGACCGGCAACTTCCTCAACAATCCGGCATCCGTCCGCTCGAAGAACACGCGCTGGGAGTTCAACGTCGACGCGGCCAACCGGATCCTCGAGGCCGCGGGCTGGCGCAAGGGCGCCGACGGCATCCGGGCCAAGGACGGCAAGAAGCTCAAGCTGGTCTACCAGACCTCGATCAACACGCCGCGCCAGAAGACCCAGGCGATCGTCAAGCAGGCCTGCCAGAAGGCCGGTATCGACGTCGAGCTCAAGGCGGTTGTCGGGTCGGTGTACTTTTCGTCCGACGTCGCCAACCCTGACACCTACGCGCACTTCTACTGCGACATGCAGATGTACACGACGAACATGACGCAGCCCGATGCCGAGATTTTCATGCGCCAGTTCGCCTCGTGGGAGGCCGCGACCAAGGAGAACAAGTGGCAGGGCCGCAACATCTCGCGCTGGCGCAACGCCGAATACGACCAGGCGTTTCGCGCCGCCGAGGGCGAGCTCGACCCGGTCAAGCGCGCCGCCTTGTTCATCCGCATGAACGACCTGCTGTGCGGCGACAACCATATCATCCCGGTGGTCTACCGCCCGCGCGTCGCCGCGCTCGCGACCACGCTGCGCTGCGACATCAGCGGCTGGGACACCGACACCGGCAACCTGCGGAGCTGGTATCGCGAGGCGTGAGGGTTCGGCCCTGGGGCGTCGGGGGGCGCGACCGGCGGCCCCCGCGTTGACCGTGCCGTGCGAACCTGTTCTCCTTGCTGGCAGCTTTATTGCTTGCAGCCCGTGGTCGGGGGACCGGGCGGTGAGGGCGCAACGGGGCGCCGGCGAACAGGGGAGTGGGGATCATGGACGAGCAGGCACTGCGCGGTCTGATCGCGACGGTGAAGGACGGCAAGCTTTCGCGCCGCGCCTTCGTGCAACGGATGGTGGCGCTCGGTCTGACGGCGCCGATGGCGAGCGCGATGCTCGACTTCTGCGGTGTCGCGCAGGCGCAGAGCGCCTACCAGTACAAGCCGACCAAGCGCGGCGGCGGCGGGCCCCTCAAGGTGCTGTGGTGGCAGGGCGCGACCCTGCTCAACCCGCACTTCGCGATCGGCACCAAGGACCAGGACGCCACGCGCATCTTCTACGAGCCGCTCGCCGGCTGGGACCCGGACGGCAATGCCTTCCCGGTGCTCGCCACCGAGATCCCGAGCCGCGCCAACGGCGGCTTGGCGGCCGACGGCATGTCGGTGACCTGGAAGCTCAAGCGCGGCGTCAAGTGGCACGACGGCAAGCCGTTCACCGCCGACGACGTCGTGTTCAACTGGCAATACTCGTCGGACCCGGCGACCGCCGCGGTCACGATCGGCAGCTACAAGGACGTCAAGACCGAGAAGATCGACGACTACACGGTCGTCGTCCGGTTCGCCAAGCCGACGCCGTTCTGGGCCGACGCCTTCGTCGGCCCGCGCGGCATGATCATCCCGAAGCACCTGTACGAGGCCTACTCGGGCGACAAGTCGCGCGACGCGCCGACCAACCTGAAGCCGGTCGGCACCGGGCCGTATCGCTTCGTCGATTTCAAGCCGGGCGACCTGGTCAAGGGCGAGGCCAATCCCGACTATCACGTCGCCAACCAGCCGCACTTCGACACCATCGAGTTCAAGGGCGGCGGCGACGCGGTGTCGGCCGCGCGCGCGGTGATCCAGACCGGCGAGTACGACTTCGCCTGGAACCTGCAGGTCGAGGACGAGATCCTGCTGCGGCTCGAGAAGGGCGGCAAAGGCAAGGTGCTGATCACCCAAAGCGGCAACATCGAGCATATCCAGCTCAACACCACCGACCCCTGGACCGAGGTCGACGGCGAGCGCGCGAGCTTGAAGACCAAGCATCCGCTGTTCGGCGACCCTGCGGTTCGGAAGGCGATGGCCCTGCTGGTCGACCGCAAGTCGGTCGAGGACCACATCTACGGCCGCACCGGGCAGGCGACCGGCAACTTCGTCAACAACCCCGAGAAGCTGCGCTCGAAGAACACGCGCTGGGAGTTCAGCATCGACAAGGCCAACCAGATCCTCGAGGCCGCGGGCTGGAAGAAGGGCGCCGACGGCATCCGGGCCAAGGACGGCAAGAAGCTCAAGTTCGTCTACCAGACCTCGATCAACACGCCGCGCCAGAAGAACCAGGCGATCGTCAAGCAGGCCTGCCAGAAGGCCGGCATCGACGTCGAGCTCAAGTCGGTCACGGCGTCGGTGTTCTTCTCGTCCGACGTCGCCAATCCAGACACCTATTCGAAGTTCTACTGCGACATGCAGATGTACACGACGACCATGACGCAGCCCGACGCCGAGGTGTTCATGAACCAGTTCACCTCGTGGGAGGCCTCGACCAAGGAGAACAAGTGGCAGGGCCGCAACATCACGCGCTACCGCAACGACGAGTACGACAAGACGTTCCGCGCCGCCGAGGGCGAGCTCGACCCGGTCAAGCGCGCCGCCCTGTTCATCAAGTTGAACGACATCGTGTGCGGCGATCCGGTGGTGGTCCCGGTGGTCTACCGGCCGCGCGTCGCCGCGCTCGCGGCGTCGCTCCGGGCCAACATCAGCGGCTGGGATACCGACATGGGCGAGATCAAGTCGTGGTACCGCGAGACCTGATCGTCGGTTGAGCGGGCGGCTCGGGTTCGGGACCGGGACGGCGGTCGATGCGGCAATATGTGCTCCGGCGGCTGCTGATCGCCATCCCGAGCCTGCTCGGCATCTCTGTCGTGATCTTCGCGGTGCTGGCGCTGGCGCCGGGCGATCCGTTCGAGGAGCTCGCGACCAATCCGGCGATCCCGCCCGAGGTCCGCGCCAACCTGCGCGCCAAGTTCGGCTTGGACGACCCGGTGCCGGTGCGCTACGTGCGCTGGCTGCTCGCGATGGCGCAGGGCGACTGGGGCTTCTCGTTCGTCAGCCGGATGAACGTCGACCAGCTGATCGGCCAGCGCGTGTGG
>JACQAI010000582.1 GCA_016195115.1 Pseudomonadota bacterium | reverse complement strand
GGCCCAGGCCAGTGAAGTGATGCTCGACCATGAAGCTCGCGTGATAGCCGAGCGCCTCCGCCTCGACGTTCCACGCGACGAAGTCGTGGTAGCCGCGCGCGCGGTCGACCGCGTCGCGCGGCGCCTGCGCGCTGCCGAACAGTCCGAAGTGCATCGCCATCGAAGGGAGCATGCACCGCGCAGGCACGGAGGGCACGTGGGAAGCGGCGACCGGAATCGATTCGGGCGAATCGGCGAGCGCTTTGAGTGTTGAGATTGCGACGATCGCAACATAGATTGACGACATCGCGAGAGCGTCATCGCCGCTTCGGTGCGCGCTTCTCCGGCCACGATGATCCAGGTGGGTGTTGAAACGGGCCGAGTGGAACAAACTCGCCGACGAGTTCGAGACCTCGGTCTGCGACGTCACCCGCAGCGACAAGAAGCGACAGGTCGAGCGGCTGGTTGACGCGTTGCGTCTGCCGAAGCGCAACTCGGTTCTGGTCGATCTCGGCTGCGGCCTCGGCACCTTCATCAAGCAATTCGGCGAGCGGTTCCACCGCATCGTCGGCATCGACTTCGCCCCGCGCATGGTTGAGCGCGCCAAGGCGCGCTGTCCGAAGTTTCCCCGCATCACCTGGCAGGCGATGGATGTATCGCGCGCCCACGAGACCTTCGGCGCGTGCGCGGATCTCATGGTGTGCATGAACGTCATCACCTCGCCGAGTCCGGCGCGCCGCAAGGGACTGTGGTCAGGTGTCGCCGCCTGCATCAAGCCGCGCGGTTTGGCGTTGATCGTCGTACCGTCGGTCGAGTCCGCCGTGATGGTGCACGAGGTCGAGCACGGTCGCCCCGCCAAGGCTCGCGCACAGCGCAGCGGCCTGATGGCGCGCAGCGGGGCGGTGCAGAAGCACTACGCACGCGACGAGCTGGGCGAGATTCTCGCGACGCACGGTCTCGTGCTGCAACGGATCGCGCGGTTGTACTACCCATGGTCCGAGGAAGGCCTGTCGACGCCGCGCGCGCGCGGCGCGGGCCAGCCCTGGGATTGGGTGTGCGTCGCCCGGCGGCGCGCCGGGTCGCGAGCGTCGACAGGAAAACAACCCGTGATGGCGGCGGCGGCACTCGGTGCCGGCGCCACGGTGCGCCGCGCGCCACGGCGCGCCGCGATCGCTCGTCGCGTCACCAAGCGTCCGCGCTAGCGCTAGCCGGTACACGCGACGGTCGCGCAGCCGGTCTAGAAGCGACGGCGAGGAATTCATCGCGTTGCGCCGGCCGTGCTGGAATCTTCCGCGCAGCCCGATAGGATCCGGCTCATGAAGATTTCAGCCAGCCCGAGCGGCACCCGATCGATCGATGCGCTGGCCGACCTCGCGCCGCTCGCCGAACGCCACGGCTATCACGGACTGTGGCGCGCCGAAGGCGTGGCGTGGGACGCCTTCGCGGTCTGTACCCTGTGGGCCGCGCGCACGACGCGGCTCGCGGTGGCGACCGGCATCGTCTCGGCGGTCACGCGCGATCCCGGCGCGCTGGCACGCGCGGCGGCCACCGCGCAGGAGGCGTCGCGCGGCCGCTTCCGTCTCGGGCTCGGCATCGGCAACAATCCGGAGGTGCCGCAGCCGGCCTCGCCGTTGACCGCGATGGCCGAGGTCGCGGCGGCGGTGCGCGGCCATTGGCGCGACCGGCTGGTCCCCGACACCACCCAGCCGGCGCCGGCGCTGTGGTTCGCCGCGTTGCGGCCGAAGATGGTCGAGCTCGCGACGCGCGCGGCGGACGGCGTGCTGCTCAATTGGGTGACGCCGGCCTACGTGCGCCAGGTCCGACGCCTGGTCGGACCGGATTTCCCGATCGCGTGCACGGTACGCGCCAGCACCGGCACGCGGGCCGAGGCGATCGAGGCTCTGCGCGACAATCTCGTCTTCTATCGCCGGCTCGCGGTCTATCGAAAGGCCCTCGAGCACCAAGGGCTCGACCCCGACCGCCTCGACGACGCCACGGCGCTCGGCCTGGTGATCCGCGAGCGCGCCGATCTGACGGTGTGGCAGCAGGCCGGCGTCGACGAGTTGGTGGTGCGGCCGCTCGGCCTGGATGACGTTGCGACGCTCGGGCACTTTGCGCCGCTGCACTGAGCGCCGATGCGACGCGAGCTGCGCGGCAACTGCGCAACCGCAACGGTAGCAGCGCGGCCTCGGCGATAATACGCCCTTAAGTTCAGTTCGATCTAATTCGCGCGATCGGCCGCGCTGTGCCGATGGGAGCGCAAGCCTTGGCAACAACCGCACGCGCGATGACGCCATCGACCGCGGATGCCGCGGCCGGAGTGCCGCACCCCGGCGGCGGCATCGCGACGGAGGGTCCCGTAGGACAGACGCCAGCGTCGGACATCTTTGCAGCTTCCGACATGTTCTGGGAGACCGACGCGGACCACCGGTTCGTGCGCTTCGCCGGGCGTGGCATGCCGGGCCTGCGGACGATCGATTTCGATTCTGTCGAAGGCGTCGGCCGGACCCGTTGGGAGCTCGCCGGCGCCGACCCCGCGACCGACCCGCGCTGGGCGGCCCACAAGGCCGACCTCGACGCCCGCCGCCCATTCGCCAAGCTCCGTTACGTGCTGATCGCGGGCTCGGGCCGCAGCTTGCACATCTCGGTGAGCGGTTGGCCGGTGTTCGACGCCGCCGGCACGTTTCTGGGCTACCGCGGTACGGCCACCGACGAGACCTTGATCGTCGAGGTGCTGGAGCGCGCGCACCGCGCCGAGACCCTGTTGCAGGATGCAATCGACAGCATCTCGGAGGGCTTCGTGATCTTCGATCGCGACGACCGACTGGTGATGTGCAACGAAGCGTGCCGGCGGCTCTATCCCACCGCGGCCGCACTCATGGTGCCGGGCACACGCTACGAGGACATCCTGCGCGCCGGCCTGGCGAACGGCCAACAGGCCGACGGCGTCGGGCGCGAGGACGAGTGGCTGGCGGAGCGCTTGCGCCGGCATGATGCGGCGGTCGACACGCTCGAGCAGCGCCTCGGCGACGGACGCTGGGTACAGGTCAGCGAGCGGCGCATGCGCAGCGGCGGCACCGCCGGGCTGCGGGTCGACATCACGCGCCTCAAGACGGCGGAAGCCGCCCTGCGCGACGGCGAGGCGCGGCTGCGGCGCAGCCAGGAACATCTGACCCATGCCCAGGAGCTCGGCTCGATCGGCAGCTACGAGCGTTATTTCGATCGCGAGCCGGCGATCTGGTCGCCGGAAAGCTATCGGATCTTCGGCGTCGCCCCGGATGCCTTCGTGCCGACGCGGACGAACTATCTCGCAACGATCCACCCCGACGATCGCGAGCGCGTCGTACGGGTCAAGGCAGAGGCCGCGGCGCGCGGCGCCGAGGCCGAGCTGGAGTACCGGATCGCGAGGCCCGACGGCGAGATTCGTTTCATCCGCAACTTGGTGAGCCCGATCCGCGACGAGGCGGGCGCGTCGATCGGCGCGATCGGCACCTTGCAGGACATCACCCGGCAGCGGCTGACCGAGCAGCAGCTGGTGCAAGCGCAAAAGATGGAGGCGATCGGCAACCTGACCGGTGGCATCGCGCACGACTTCAACAATCTCCTGACCGTCATCCTGGCCAACTCCGAGGAGCTGGCATCGCAGCTTGGCGGCAATCAGCGCGAGCTCGCGCGCGAAGCCGAGCGTGCCGCCCGGCGCGGCGCCGACCTCGCGTCGCGCCTGCTGACCTTCGCGCGCCGTCAGGTGCTGCGGCCGACGGAGATCGACGTCAACGAATTGGTCCAGCGCATGACCAGTCTGCTCGGTCGGACGCTCGGCGAGAACATCGAGACCACGGTGCACCTGCCCCAGGACTCGCCGGTCGTGATCGCCGATGCCGCCCAGTTGGAGAGCGCGCTCCTCAACTTGGCGATCAATGCCCGCGACGCCATGCCGAGCGGCGGTCGGCTGACCATCGAGGTCGACTTTGCCCAGCTCGACGCGCCACACCTGGCAACCGCCGGCGTGCGGCCCGCGCACTACGCCATGCTGGCGTTGACCGACACCGGCGTCGGCATGCCGCCGGAGATCGCGGCCCAGGCGTTCGAGCCATTTTTCACCACCAAGGAGTTCGGCAAGGGCTCGGGCCTCGGTCTCAGCATGGTCTACGGCTTCGCCAAGCAGTCCGGCGGCAACGTCACGATCGAGAGCGAGCTCGGCCGCGGCACGGTCGTGCGTCTCTATCTGCCGGCCGAGCGGTGTCGGCAACCGCGCGAGC
>JACQAI010000581.1 GCA_016195115.1 Pseudomonadota bacterium | reverse complement strand
CTTCGAGCTCCTGCGCAAGCGCGCCGAGGAGACCACCGCCGAAGTCGTCGCCTTCCAGAAGAAGGCCGCGTAACACCCGCATCAGCCACCCGACGGCCGCCGGTCGCCACGCGCGATCGGCGGCCGTTTTGTTTTCCGTGACTTCGTCGCCCCGCTTAGGCTGCGTCCGTGAAAGCGGACGGAAAATGCTGCCGGGCCTGAGCCGAAGCGCCGCGGTGCTGGCGCTGGCTTTGACCTTGGGTGGTTCGGTGGCGGCGGCCGAACCGCTCACCCAGCTGCCGGGTTTGAGCCGCGCCATGGTCGCCGTGCCGATCACGTCCGGCGGCACGACCGTGACCCTCGAAGCGCTGTTGACCCAACCGAGCGCGCCGGGGCGCCACCCCCTGATGGTGCTGAGCCACGGCGCGCCGCGCGATGCCGCCGAGCGGCCACACATGCGGCCAACCGCGGCGAGCGGCGTCGCGATCGAATTTGCCCGGCGAGGCTGGGCCGTCGTCGCGCCGATGCGGCGCGGCTACGGCCGCTCCGACGGCGCCTATGTCGAGAGCAGTGGGCCGTGCCGCAGTCCGGACTACGCCGCCGCGGCGCGGCGCGCGGCCGAAGACCTGCTCGGCACCATTGCGGTCATGGCGCGCCGTGACGACATCGACGCCAGCCGTATCCTGCTCGTGGGAAATTCCGCCGGTGGCTTCAGCTCGCTCGCCGCCGCCGCGCAACAGCCGCACGGCGTGGTCGCGGTGCTCAATTTCGCCGGCGGCCGCGGTTCGGATGGTCCGGATTCCGTGTGTCGCGCCGATGCCTTGATCGAGACCTTCGGCAGCTTCGGGCGCTCGGTGCGGGTGCCGACGCTGTGGTTCTATGCCGAGAACGATCACTTCTTCGGCCCGGCGCTGGCGCGCCGGTTCTTCGCCGCGTTCACCCAGACCGGCGGCACCGGCGCGTTCATCGCGCTGCCGGCATGGGGCAGCGACGGCCATTACTTGCTGCGCGACGAGGCCATCGGCCTGTGGCGCGACCGGGTCGACCAGTTCCTGCGCCAGCACGGTTTGCCGACGTGGGCCGCACCGATCCGCGAGCCGGTGCCCGACTTGGCACCGCCCCCGCACATCGCGAGCAGCGGCCGCGACCAGTTCGCGCGCTACCTGGCGTCACTCGGCTTCGAGAAGGCATTCGCGGTCGGCGCGACCCACGGCTTCGGTTTCGCCACCGGCCAGCGCAACCCGCAAGACGCCGGGCGCGTCGCGCTCGAGACCTGCGCCAAGTATACGTCCGACTGCCACCTCTACGCCGTCAACAACGCGCGAGCGCGCTGACGTTCAGCTGACGCGTTTGCGCCGCTCGGCGACCGATTTCGGCAGCAGCAGATAGTAGCCGCCGCGCTGCTGCATCGCGCCGGCGCGCTCGCCGGCAGCGGCGCCGGTGCCGCAGAAGAGGTCGCCGCGCACCGGACCGCGGATCGCGCCGCCGGTGTCCTGCGCCACCACGAGACGCCGCAGCCGGCCGCCGGGCTCGGTCGGCTCGGCGATATCGAGCCACAGCGGCAAGCCGAGCGGCATGAATTTCGGATCGACCGCGAGGCTGCGCCCGGCGCTCAGCACCAAGCCCTGCGCGCCGATCGGGCCGTCGCCGGCGATCTCCTTGAAGAACACATAGGACGGATTCAAATCCATCACCGCGCCGGCCTCGTCCGGATGCGCCGTCAGCCAGTCGCGGATCGACCGCATCGTCACGGCCTCGCGCGCCAGCGCGCCGCGCGCCACCAGCGCCCGGCCAATCGCGACGTAGGGATGGCCGTTCTGCGCCGCGTAGCCGACGCGCACGGTGCGCCCGTCGGGCAGCGCGATGCGTCCCGAGCCCTGGATCTGCAAGAAGAAGGCATCGATCTCGTTGTCGACCCAGAACAGCTCGAGATTGCGGTTGGCGAGAGCGCCCCGGCCGATCGCGAGCCGATCGGCATAGGGTTTGAGCTGCCCAGCGACGACGCGACCGGCAATGCGCTCGCCGCGCCAATCGGCACGGAAATCGCCGAGCTCGACCGTGACGAGATCGTCCGGACGCTTGAGCAGCGGCACCGCGAAGGCCGCGTTGCGCGTCCGCGCGCCGCGCAGCTCGGGCTCGTAGTAGCCGGTGAACAGGCCGTCGGGACCGTCGCGGCCGCTGGCGCGGAAGGGCTCGAACCATTGCTCGATCAGCGTGCGCGCCGCACCGGCGTCGCGCGCATCGGCTTGGGCCAGCGCCGCGCACGCCGGCCGCCACTCGGCGACCGTACCAGCCACGGCGTCGGGGCCAACCGATCGTTCGTCGGTCTGGCGCGCCAGCCGCTCGCAGCTGCGTTGCAATGCCGGCAGCGCTGCGGCCTGATCGTCGGCACTCCAGCCGTCGAGCGCCGTAAAGCCGACTGGCGTCAGGTCGAGATGGTCGGGCGCCGGCGGCGCGGAGGTCGGTGCTGGTGTGGGCGTACAGGCCGCGACGAGCAGCGCGACGCCGAGCGATGCGAGGAGACGCCTCAATTCGGCGTGCGGGTCGCGATAAGGGTCCAGTTGGGATCGCGCCCACGGGTGTGGCGCGAGAAGGTCCACAGGTCGACGACTTCGACGGGTTTCGCCGGATCGCCGTCGAGCACGGTACCGGCGCGGTCGCGCAGCAGGTTGATCTGGTCGGACACGAACTTGACGGTCACGACCGCGACGCGACCTTCCATGCGCGCCTCGACGACGTCGAGGATGCGGATACCGCTCAATGTCGTCTCAAGCGTCTCGCCAGCGCTCTCGCGGCTGCGGATCGCACCGGCGAACTTCTCGTAGACGTCGTCCGCGAGCAACGGCCGCAGGGCCGCGAGGTCGCCGCGCGCGTAGGCCTCGACGATCATCTCGAACGCCACGCGCGCGCCGGCGAGAAAGCTGTCCTCGTGGAAATTCGGATCGGCGAGCTTGATCTCGGCCAAGCCGGTCGCCAGCGGCGTCGCACTGGCCTTGAGGTCGGGCTGCGGGCGCGGCGGCTCGGGGCGCATGATCGGCAGCGGCCGCACGACATCGGTGCGCTCGCGTCCATTCGGCTGCTGATCAGGGCGTTGCTCGGGCACGAACGGATTGGGCCGCTGACGCTCCTGACCGGTGCGACGGCCCAGCACGCTGCGCAGGCGCAGGAAGAGGAACGCCGCGACCATGGCGAACAGCACGATATCGATCAGCGGGAAGCCATCGCCCATCTGCAGATCCCAATCGGCAACACCGGGAACCCTCGGTCGACCGCGCGCCTCACCGCGGCGCCCGGAAAAAGCCGCTCTTGCGTGAGCTAGCGAGCGGCTGGGCCATTAGGCCTAGATAGGCCCTGGCGTGGTAAAGAGCAAGCATGGTCGCCGTTTTCCGCATCCTGCCGATTGCGCTGCCTTTGGCTGAAATCCTGGTCATGATCGCCGTCGCCGATCAGATCGGCATCGGCTGGACCCTACTCGCGCTGGCCGCCTCAGCGGTGCTCGGCGTGATCGTCATCCGCGTGCTCGGGGCGGCCAGCCTGGCGGCGCTGCGCGACGCGCTGGCTCGGCGCGAGCCGCCGGCAGGAGCACTATTCCGCGGCGCTTGCGTGCTGATCGCGGGCATGCTCCTGATCGTACCGGGGTTCCTCAGCGACATTTTGGCGCTGCTGCTGCTGATCCCCCCGGTGCGCATGACCCTGATCGGCGCCCTGTGGCGGCAGCGAAGCGGCAGCCAGCACGCCGGCAACGGAGCGACGGTGATCGAGGCCGAGTATCACGAGGTGCGACCCGACCACGACGATCCCCGGCTCGCGGGTCGGCCCGGCGACCCGCGCGATCCGCGTGTCTAACCGAGCGATGGGCAGGCTCGGCTCGACATGATCCTGGTGCGTCACGGCCAGTCCGAGTTCAACGTCCACTACGGCCGCACCCGGCAAGATCCCGGCATCCGCGATCCAGCCCTGACCGGTGACGGCCGCGACCAAGTGCGCGCCGCAGCGGCCGCGCTGGCCGCGCTCGACGTCCGCCGCCTGGTAACCAGCCCGTATCGGCGCGCCATCGAGACCGCCGAGATCATCGCCGGCGAGCTCGGCCTGCCGGTCACGGTCGACCCCACGATCGGCGAGCGCGTGGCGTTCAGCTGCGATCTCGGCAGCGGTCCGGCCGAGCTGGCGCAGCGCTGGCCCACCTGGTCGTTCGGGCATCTGGCCGAGCAGTGGTGGCCCGACCACGAGGAGCCCGAGGCCGAGCTGGTCGCGCGCTGCGCGCGCTTCCGCCTGAGCACCGACGTGCTGGCGGACCGCGACCATCTTGCGATCGTCAGCCACTGGGGCTTCATCCGGGCGCTTACCGGGCTCGCGGTCACCAACGCCTCGATCGTGCGCTTTCGCGTCCATCCCCAGCTCAGCGCCGAGTTGGTCCACGATGTTGTGCCGCGGGGGTGATCCGTGCTAACCGCTCGCCGTCCGGTGGGTTTATCCTGACGGTTGCGTCCACGCGCCGGGGCCCACCAGAACCCGCAGCAGCACCCGGGGGACAGGCCCGATGACCGACAGCACCAACGGCAGCGCCGGCAGCGCGCCCGGCACCGCGCCGAGCAGCCCCGTCCCAAGCGGCAGCCCCCAGCAGCAGGCGGCGATCTCGGTCAACACCCAGTACGTCAAGGACCTGTCGTTCGAGAACCCGAACGCGCCGCAGAGCCTGGTGCCACAGAGCAGCCAGCCGAACATCGACGTCAACGTCAACGTCCAGGCACGCGGCCTCGGGCCGAACGTCTACGAGGTCGTGCTCAGCATCACGTGCACCGCCAAGCACGAGACCATGACGGCGTTCATCGTCGAGGTCGCCTATGCCGGGGTGTTCACGCTTACCGGCGTACCGGCGCAGGACGTTCATCCCATCCTGCTAATCGAGTGTCCGCGTCTGCTGTTCCCGTTCGCGCGCGCGCTGGTCGCCAATGCAACGCGCGAGGGCGGCTTCCTGCCGCTGTTGATCCAGCCGATCGATTTCCTCGATCTTTATCGGCGCCAGGCAGCAGCGCAGGGCCCCGGGGTTCCGCCGCCGACGCCGGCCCAAGGCGCCTAGGACGGTGATGGGCTGGTCGCGCCGCGATGGTCAGCGCGGATGATGCGCCGGCTCAGCCGCGCCTGATGTGAGACGCGGCAGGAAGCTCGGGACGCGCTGCATATAGTCGAGATAGGTCGCACCGAAGCGTTCGATCGCCGCCTTCTCCTCGTGGCGGGCGAGATTCACGTACATGAACACGAGCACCGGGAACATGATCAGAGTCAGCAGGGTCGGCCACTGCAGCAGGAACCCGAACATGATCAGGATGAAGCCGGCGTATTGCGGGTGCCGGATACGCGCGTAGACGCCGTCGGTCGCCAGCTCGCCGCGTCGCTGCGCGCCGTAGAGCGGCCGCCACGCCGCCGTCAGCAGCCAGAAGCCGCCGAGGACCAACGCGAAGCTTGCCACATGGAAACCGCTTGTGTGTGGGTCGCCCTTAAGCCCGAGCAACGTCGACCACAGATGCCCGGCGTCGTGGCTGAACGGATCGAGCGTCGGATAGGCGCTGCCGAGCCAGCCGGACAACAGGTAGATGGTGAGCGGGAATCCGTACATCTCCGCAAACAACGCTACGATGAAGCCCGCGAAGGCGCCGAAGGATCGCCAGTCGCGCTTGGTCTGAAGCTTGGTGAAGCTGAACGCAAAGATGATGAAGACCGCAGCGTTGATCGCGGCGAGCAGCCACAGGCCGTAGTCCGGCGAGCTCCCAGCCATCTCGCCCATCACCGGCGGGGCTCCTCGCCGCCGCGATCATGCGAATGGCCGCCGCCGTGATGACGCCCGTGATGCATGAAAAGGTGCATCAGCGGGCACATCAGGAGCAGCAGATAGGGCAGAGCGCCCAGCACGTGCGCGGTGTGCTCGGTGAGCAGAAAGAACGACATGATCCCGAGCGCGCAGGCGATCAAAAGATTGACCGGCGACTGCCACCAAGCGGTTGGGGTTTGGTTTCGCGGTGCCATGACATTCTCTCTCGAAGCCATTGCCGCGGTTACATCATCGCCATGCCCATCGGGTGAAGCGCGAGTTGGTCGAACGTCTGTTTCTGCGCGGCCTCGAGCACCGCGTAGAGCGGCTGCACCGTGGCCTTGAGCGCGCGCACGGCGTTGAGGCTGGCCGTCAAATGGTGCTCCTCGGTATCCAGGCGACCCGGAGCGGTCTGCGGCGCGCCGGACGGCATCGCCATTGGCCCGGAGCCCATTGCCTTCGCCTGGGAGCGCATGGCGTCGGCGAAAACGTTCCAATACGGCAGCTGCCCATCGGTGATTTTCAGCTCGGCCTTCAGGAAGGCGAGCCGGCCTTCGATGTGGTCGAGCCGCGCGCCGTGCGTCATCATCATGTGCATCATCGGCATCATGCCCATGCCCTGGGATGCGCTCGGCGCTGGAGCGGCCGGCGAAGGAGGCTGGGCCGCACCCGCCGGATGGTGGGCGTCATCGGCGAAAGCCACGGGCGCGGCGAGGGTCAGCACGGCGGCGAGAGCGTGCGGCAACTTCATGGGGCGGTCCTCCTAGGGATCTGGCCTCACTTCATCGCGGCGGCACGACCGCGGCATTGACCCAGATCAACCCCTTGCTGCGCGGACCTGCGAGCCTGGTTCGATCCGATCGTCGGTCTTGACCTTCCCACCATGGGAAGGCCCATCTCTTGTGCCATGGCCCACTCACACGACCAGCCCGCCGTGACCGCCACCCATCCCGGCAAGGCCCGCGATCCGGTCTGCGGCATGATGGTTGACCCGGCGACCGCCAAGCACCACGCGGTATTCGAACGCCACGATTTCTTCTTTTGCGGCGCCGGCTGCCGGCAAAAATTCGAGACCGATCCACACCGCTACCTCGCGCCGGCCACTGCGCCCGCGCCGCCGCAGCCGCCCGTGGCAGGCACCTTGTGGACCTGCCCGATGCATCCCGGGGTCGTCCGCCCGGCGGCCGGCAGCTGCCCGATCTGCGGCATGGCGCTCGAGCCCCTGACACCGACCGCCGACGCGAGCAATCCCGAACTCGACGACATGACCCATCGGTTCTGGATCTGCGCGGCGATCACGGTCCCGCTGGTCGTGCTCGTAATGCTCGCGGATCTGGCGCCGGCCGCGCTGGCGCCGCTGCTCCCAGCGCGCGCGATTCTCTGGCTGCAGGTCGTGGCGGCGACGCCGGTCGTGTTGTGGGGCGGCTGGCCGTTTTTCGCGCGAGGTTGGGCGTCGCTGACCAGCCGCCACCTCAACATGTTCACCCTGATCGCCCTCGGCACCGGTGTCACGTACGTCTATAGCCTGGTTGCGGCCTTGCTTCCCGCAGCATTCCCGGCGTCCTTCCGCACGCATCACGGCGGCGTCGCGGTCTATTTCGAGGCCGCCGCCGTGATCACCACCCTTGTGTTGCTCGGCCAGGTCCTCGAGCTGCGCGCGCGCTCACGCGCAAGCGGCGCGGTGCGCGCGCTGCTCGACCTTGCGCCCAAGATGGCGCGCGCAGTGCGTGAGGACGGGCGCGAGGAGGACATTCCGCTGGAGCGCGTCATGCGGGGCGATCACCTGCGCGTGCGGCCCGGCGAGAAGGTCCCGGTCGACGGGGTCGTGCTCGAGGGCCACAGCGCGGTCGACGAGTCGATGGTCACCGGTGAGCCACTGCCGGTCGAGAAGCGACCCGGCGACACGGTGACTGGGGCGACCTTGAACGCGACCGGAAGCTTCGTGATGCGCGCCGACCGTGTTGGCGCCGACACGTTGTTGGCGCGCATCGTCGAGATGGTCGCGCTGGCCCAGCGCTCGCGCGCGCCGATCCAAAAGCTGGTCGATCGGATCTCCGGCTGGTTCGTGCCGGCGGTCGTCCTGGTCGCGCTCATCGCCTTCGTGGCGGGGGCCACCTTCGGCCCGCCGCCGGCGATGGCGTTCGGGCTCGTGAACGCGGTCGCGGTGCTGATCATCGCTTGCCCCTGCGCGCTCGGCCTCGCGACGCCGATGTCGATCATGGTCGGCACGGGGCGCGGTGCAATGGCAGGCGTGCTGGTTCGGAATGCCGAGGCGTTGGAGCTGATGGAGCGCATCGACACGCTCGTGGTCGACAAGACCGGGACCCTGACCGAAGGCCATCCGCGCCTGGTCGGCGTGACCACGGCGGGCAGCTTCGCCGAGGCCGAGCTTCTAAAGGCCGCTGCCAGCTTGGAGCGCGCGAGCGAGCATCCGTTGGCGGCCGCCATCGTCGAGGGCGCCGCGGAGCGTGGCGTGCCGCCTGTCGCCGCGTCGGACTTCCAGTCGCACACCGGCATGGGCGTCACCGGCGTCGTCGACGGCCGGCGCGTGGCGATCGGCAACCGCGCGTTGCTCGAGTCGCTGGGCATTCCGGCTGATGATCTCGCGGCCCGCGCCGAAAAGTTGCGCGCCGAGGGCCAGACCGTGATGCTGATCGGCATCGACAGCCAGCCGGCGGGCTTGGTCGCCGTGGCGGATCCGATCAAGCCGAGCGCGGCCGACGCCATCGCGGCGCTGCAGGGCAACGGCGTGCGCGTCGTGATGCTGACCGGCGACAGCCGCACCACCGCCCAGGCCGTGGCCCGGCAACTCGGCCTCCAGGACGTCGTCGCCGAAGTCCTGCCGGACCAGAAGGCGGCAAAGATCGCGGAGCTCCAGGCAGCGGGCCGGCACGTCGGGATGGCGGGCGACGGCATCAACGACGCACCGGCGCTGGCCCAAGCGCAGGTCGGCATCGCAATGGGGACCGGCGCCGACGTCGCGATGGAGAGCGCGGCGGTCGCCCTGCTGAAGGGTGATCTCGGCGGCATCGTGCGGGCGCACCGGCTCAGCCGCGCCACCATGCAGAACATCCGCGAGAATCTGTTCCTCGCGTTCGTGTTCAACGCGCTGGCGGTTCCAATTGCCGCCGGCGCGCTCTATCCGCTGTTCGGCATCCTGCTGAACCCGATGATCGCCAGCGCGGCGATGAGCCTGAGCTCCCTGCTCGTGGTGGGCAACGCCTTGCGGCTGGCTACCGTCAAATTGTGAGGCGCGACCGCGTCGCCAGGCGCGATCGTGCCCGTCAGATCAATCTGGTCTTCCTGGCCTCGTATCTGGCGGCGCTCCTGATCGCCAACTTGTTGTGGGAAATCGCTCAGCTGCCGCTCTACATCATCTGGACCACCGCATCGGCCGGCGACATTGCCTTCGCGGTTGCCCACTGCACGGCGGGAGACGTGGCGATCGGCATCGGCGCGCTTGGACTCGCGATGGCGGTAGTTCGGCCGGGAATGCCACCGCGGCGCCTCGGGCGCCTGGACGGGGCGACGATCGCCGCCGCAATCGCCTACACGATCCTGAGCGAATGGTTGAACGTATCGATCCGCGGGACATGGGCTTATTCGCCGTGGATGCCGGTGTTGCCGCTCATCGGCACGGGGCTGTCGCCGCTCGCGCAGTGGGTCGTCACTCCCCTGGTCGGCCTGTGGTGGGGACGGCATTCGGTTGCACGTCTTGCGCTTGCCGAATGACGAAAGCAACCCGGTAGAGCCGCGCCGAAGACTGCTTCTGCTTGGCATCGCAAATGACGCCCGGCCCTCCTGCAGTGGCCGTAAATTGATCAAAAATTAATCGACCCCGGCCTCAAATCCCGGGACAAGGGAACTGCCAGCATCCTTCTCAACCCTCCATTCCCTCGAGCGAGCGCGCTGTGACCCCGGCGGTGGTGTCGGACACCCCATTCTTGTCGACCACCCCGGCGCGGCGGTGGGATCGCCGGCTCGCGCTGGCGATCGTCACGCTGTCGCTCGCGGCTTTCGGGATCGCGGTGCCTTTCGCGGGCGCCAAGTGGCCCGAAGTGCCGGCCTTCATCCCGGCCTACGAAGCCGCGCTGGTCCTCAACGACCTGATCACCGCCGTGCTGCTGATCAGCCAGTTCCGCCAGCTGCGGGCGGTGTCGCTGCTCGTGCTCGGTGCCGGCTATCTGTTCGACTCGGTGATCATCGTCGCCCACGCGCTGAGCTTCCCGGGCGTGTTCGCGCCGGCCGGCCTGCTCGGCGGCCATGAGCAGACCGCGCCATGGCTGTACGTGTTCTGGCACGCCGTGTTTCCGTGGTTCGTGATCACCTACGCCCTGATCGCGCACGGTGCCTGGGACCGCCCGATCGCGATCGCGCATGTCGGGCGTGCGGTGGCGCTCGGCATCCTGATCGCGCTTGCGCTTGCCGGCGGCGCGATCCTGCTCGCCACGGTCGGCATCGATCACTTGCGGCCGCTCATTGCTGCCGGCGACTACAGCCGCGTGGCGCGCAACGGCGTTGGACTGGCCGCCTGGGTCGTCACCATGATCTCGCCCGTCATCCTGTGGTATCGCACGCGCGCCCGCACGGTGCTCGATCTTTGGCTGCTCGTGGTCATGATCACCTGGCTGCTCGACACCCTACTCAGCAGCGTGGTGACCACCGCGCGCTTCGACTTCGGCTGGTACGCCGGCCGGCTCTACGGCCTGATGGCCGCCAGCTTCGTGCTCGGCGCGCTGCTGATCGAGACCGGCAACCTTTACGGCCGCCTGCTGCGCTCGGTCGGCGAGGCGCGCTCGCGCGCCGATGCCTTGGCGCAGTCGCAAGAGCAGCTGCGCCACGCCCAAAAGATGGAGGCGATGGGTCAGTTGACCGGTGGTGTCGCCCACGACTTCAACAACCTGCTGACCATCATCGTCGGCAACCTCGACCTAGTGACGCGCCATGCCGACGACGCCACGCGCGTGCGCCGGCTGACCGCCGCCGCCCAGCGCGCGGCCAGCCGCGGCGCCAAGCTGACCCAGCAACTGCTGGTGTTCGCGCGCCGGCAATTGCTGCACCCCGAGACCGTCAACCCCAATCGGCTGCTGCTTGATTTCGAGGGGCTGATTCGGCGCGCCGTCGGCGAAGCGATCCGGATCGAGCTCGAGCTGCATCCGGCGCTCGATCCGGTGCGTATCGATCCCGGCCAGTTCGAAGCCGCGATCCTCAACCTGGTGATCAACGCCCGCGACGCCATGCCGGACGGCGGCACGATCGCGATCACGACGCGCAACGCCGAGCTCGGCCCCGCCGACGCGGCGGCGCTGCCCGACGCTCACCCGGGCGAATACGCGACCATCCTGATCCGCGACAACGGCCTCGGCATTCCCGCCGACGTGCTCGGCAAGGTGTTCGAGCCGTTTTTCACCACCAAGGAGGTCGGCCGCGGCTCCGGTCTCGGCCTATCGCAGGTCTACGGCTTCGTGCGCGAGAGCGGCGGCCACGTGCAGATCCGTAGCAGCGAAGGCGCCGGCACCACTGTCGAGCTCTGGCTGCCACGCTCGACCGAGCGCATCGCCGAACCCAGCGAGGCGGCGGCGCGCGTGCCGCTGCGCGCTGCGACCGGCGGCGAGGTCGTGCTCGTGGTCGAGGACGACCAGGAGGTCCGCGAGCTTGCCTCGGAAAGCCTGCATGAGCTCGGCTACCGGACTTTGATCGCGCGCGATGCCGCCGACGCGCTGCAGTTGCTGCGCCAGCCCGCGCGGCGCATCGACATCCTGTTCTCCGACGTCGTCATGCCGGGCGGCATGAACGGCGCGCAGCTCGCGACCGAGGCGCGCCGGTTGCGGCCGAGCCTCAAGGTGCTGTTGACCTCGGGCTACGCCGCCGACGCGCTGTCGCACGAGCACGGCGTCACCGACGGCACCGACACCGCCCTGCTGCGCAAGCCTTATCGCGCCGAGGACTTGGCCGCGCAGCTACGCGTCGTGCTCGGCGGGCGGGAATAGATCAGCTACGGCCGGGGATCGGCGGTGGCGTCGTTTCCTTGACGCTCGGTCGCGCCATGTGGCGCTCGAAATAGGCCCTGAGACCCTTGGCGCTGTCGAGCATGGCGCTGCTCTCGGGCAGCTTTGCCACGTAGTAGAGGATCGGCAGCAGGTCGATGTCGGCGAGCGTGAAGGAATCGCCGACCAAGTAACCCGTCTTGGCGACCGTGCGCTCGAGGATGCCGAACTGCGCCGCCATCTTGGGCAACGCGGTGTCGATTTGCGGCCGGTTCGGGCTGCCGTCGGGCGTGCCCGGGAAGAAGTAGGCGAGCAGATATTGGCGCACCATCACGGGATCGATCGTTGTGTTGATCATCGACACCCACTGCTCGACGTGCGCTGCCTTGACGGGATCGGCCGGAATCAGCGGCGGTCCGCTGAACGTCCGGTCGATGTAGCCGCAGATCGCGCGTGATTCGCACAGCGTGACGTCGCCGTGGCGCATCGCCGGGATCTTGCCGAACGGGTGGATGGCGTCGACCTCCGGGGTGTGCGGCCGCGCCGGTTCGAGCGTGTAGGCCACGCCCTTCTCGGCGCAGGCGATGCGGCAGACCCAGACAAAATTGCTCTGCGGCACACCGATGAGCTGCAGCTCGGCCATGATCGCGCTCCTGGCGGACAATCGGCGCGGCAGTCTACGCAATCATCCGTGACGGGTCGACGGTCGGCTCAGGCGTTCCACAACGGGTTCTTGAGCTGCGCGAGCAGCTCTGCGTGCGCGATCAGCTCGGCTGCGCTGGCAGCGTGCGGCCGCGCCGGGCGCAGCACGCGCTCGATCGCGGCGCCGGCCGCGGCAGCATCGGCGCTCAGCTCGAGGCCGTGCTGGCGGCCGCCGATCAGCTCGAGATAGACCTCGGCCAGCAGCTCGGCGTCGAGCAGCGCGCCGTGCTTGGTGCGATGGCTGTTGTCGACATTGAAGCGTTTGCACAGCGCGTCGAGGCTGGCCTGTGCCCCGGGGAAACGCCGGCGCGCCAGCTGCAAGGTGCAGAGCGCCCGGTCGGCGCCGAGCGGCGGCCGGTTGCAGCGCGCGAGCTCGGCGTTGAGAAACCGCATGTCGAATTCGGCGTTGTGGATCACCAAGGTCGCGTCACCGACGAACGCCAGGACCTCGTCGACGATCTGGGCGAAGGTCGGCTGGCCGCTGAGGAAGCCGTCCGACAGGCCATGGATGGCGAAAGCGTCCTCTGGCATCTCGCGCTCGGGATTGGCGTAGCTTTGGAACTGCCGGCCGGTCGGCACGCTGTTGAGCAGCTCAATGCCGGCGATCTCGACGATGCGATGACCGACCGCAGGATCGAGGCCGGTGGTCTCGGTATCGAGGACGATTTCGCGCATGCCGCTACTATATATTGGGTGATACGGCAGGGTCGACCCCCTCTATTTTGTGCGTGCGTCCTGCTTTACGGGGCCCGGTCGTCCTGCCCACAGCGCCAGCGTCGGTTGGCGCGCGCGCGCCAGGGCCGGCAGCGCCGCGCGCAGCCGGCGCCAAGTCAAGCGCTTGCCGAGCCCGGTCGGGACCACGACATCGGCGCGCCGGCGTTTTTCGGCGTCGGGCATCTGCTGCGCCAGGATGCCGGCGAGTTTCGCCGCCGTCATACCGGGGCGACGCAGCACGCGCTGGCGCTGCACCAGAGCCGGCGCGCTCACGACCATGGTGGCGGCGCAGCGGCGGACACCACCGCCTTCGAACAGCAGCGGGATGTCGAGCACCACGACACGGGCGCGCCGCTGGGCCTGAGCGCGCAGGAAGCGCCGCTGAGCCTCGTACACCAGCGGGTGGACGATTGCCTCGAGCGCCTTGAGCGCCGCCGGATCGGCGAACACGATGCGGCCGAGCGCGGGACGGTCGACCGCGCCGTCGCGCACCACGTCCTTGAACCGTGTTGCGATCGCCGGCACGGCACGGCCGCCGCGCGCCAGCAGGCGATGGACCGCGGCATCGGCGTCGTAGACCGGCACGCCGAGCCGGCGCAGCAGGTCGGCCGCGGTCGACTTGCCCATGCCGATCGAGCCCGTCAGCCCGACGACGATCACCGGGTCGTGCTCGCCAGCACCGCCGCGCGCAGGGCGTCGGTGACCTCGGGATCGGTGCCGAACCAGGCGGCAAAGCCGGGCTTGGCCTGCCATAGCAGCATGCCGAGCCCATCGACCACCGGATTGCCGCGCTGCCGTGCCATCACGAGCAGCGGCGTTTCGAGCGGCGTATAGATCAGGTCGGTCACGGTCGCGCCAATCGGCAGGCGCGTCAGGTCGAGCTCGAGCGCCGGCTGGCCGGCCATGCCCTGGGTCGTGGTGTTGACCAGCAGGGTCGCCTGGTCGGCAGCGCCGGCGAAGCCGTCCCACGCCACGGCCCGCACGCG
>JACQAI010000580.1 GCA_016195115.1 Pseudomonadota bacterium | reverse complement strand
TCTCGGGCGCCGGATTGGCCTTCACGGCGTAGAACACCTGGGCCAGCGGCAGCAGCTTGCACAGCTTCTTGTAGCTCTCGGCGATGACGTCGAGGTCGACCACCAGGCACGGGGTGTCGGGACGGCGCTCGGCGAGGAAACGGTTGATCTTTTCGGTCATGACACGACACTCCGACCCGGCCCGAGACGGGCCGGCCCCAAGAAAGGAATCAGCAGAGTTGGGGCGGGCACCGGACCATCGGTCCGGCGCCCCGCTTCTAGGGCCGCATCGCCTCAGCCAACGGAGTCACGACCGCAATCGGCCGCGGGACGCCGTGGGAGATCTCTTGATGCTGTGGCTGAGGATGAAACATGGCCACTTCCCTCTCGGAACCAGCGTTCGCCAGACAATCCAAAAAGGACGCGTTCCGTCGTTACATAACCCGGAGGGGCCATAGGCACGTGCGAGTGCGTCGACGCCGATAAATAATTCAATTCGCCGCGTGTGCAAGCAAAAAATGATCCCGCACGAAAATTTCTTGCACAGCGTAACCCTCGGGCGGCTCAAGGCTTTTATCCGGTCCTCCGGGGCGGCTCGGGAGAGGCTTGGCGGCGGGTCTTGGCGTGGAAGGTGACGCCGATTCGAGTTCCCTGGCGATCGGCGGGTAATATCTAACCAATATTCACCCAAATTCCGGTCGCTGCCCGGTCGCTGAGCGGCCGGCATCGTATCCGAGTTGTGCCCTCCCATACGATCTAATCGCTAATACCAGGCGACCGGCATTTGACCTAATGTGATTGGCGTCACAGCAAATGGTTGAAAGAAGCGCGAAATTGGGTGAAGATTATCCCGCCACCCAATCCGGCGTGGCGGCTGAGTCCGGTAAGGGGGAGACGACCATGTCGCAGACCACCAACTGGCTGGGCAATCAGATCGTCGATCACATCCCGGCACTGCGGCGCTACGCGCGCGTGCTGGTGCACACCACCGACCGCGCCGACGATCTGGTGCAGGACTGCGTCGAGCGCGCGTTGTCGCGCGCGTCGCTCTATCAGCCCGACACCAATCTGCGCGCCTGGCTGTTCACCGTCATGCGCAACATCGCGATCACGCAGACGCGCAAGGAGAAGCTGCGCCGCAGCTACGCGACCGAGCGCATGGCAATGGACCGCCGCGCCGAGGCGCCGTCGCAGACCGACGTCGTCGTGCTCAAGGACAGCCTGCGCATCATCAGCGAGCTGTCGAGCGGCGAGCAGCAGGCCGTCACCCTGCTCGGGCTCTACGACCTGTCGTACGAGGAGGCCGCGCGCCTGTCGGGGCTGCCGGTCGGCACCATGAAGTCGCGGCTGAGCCGGGGCCGCCAGCGCCTGCGCATGCTGCTCGATCCGGCCGAGGCGAGCCGTCCGCCGGAGCCGGCGCAGTCTTGATCGCGGGCGCCCGGTCCGCCACGATCCCGCCATGCTGTACTACGCCGTCCTGTTCCTGATCGTCGCGCTCGCCGCCGGCTTCTTCGGCTTCGGCGGCACCGCCAGCCTTTTGGCGACGGTCGCCCAGGTGCTGTTCTTCGTGTTCATCGCGAGCTTCCTCGCGGCCCTGGTCATGAGCCTGTTCCGGCGCGGCGCCCGCCCGGCACCCTGAGCGCAAGCCTTTTGTTGTTGGCGCTACGACGCGATGTCGACGATGCCGACGCCGACCGTGCGGCTGCGGCCGTCGCGCACCACGGTGAGCTCGGCGCGCTTGCCGATGCCGATGCGCTCGAGCTGCGCGGAGAGCTCGGCGATCGATTGCACCGCGCGGCCGTTGACGTGCGTGATGATGTCGCCGAGCGCCCCGCTGGCGCGGTTGATGCCCTGCAGGCCGGCCTCGGCGGCCGACGAGTGCGGTTGCACCTGGGCGACCACGACGCCGCTGACCCCGAGGCGCGCCGACGCCTCTTCGGGCGCCGCCATGATGCCGATGCCGGGCCGCGGCACGCGGCCGTCGCGAATCAAGCCCGGCACGATGCGGTTGACGACGTCGACCGGCACCGCGAAGCCGACCCCGGCGAACGAGCCGGTCTCCGACAGGATCGCGGTCGTCACGCCGATCAGCCGCCCGGCTGAATCGAGCAAGGGGCCCCCGGAATTGCCCGGGTTGATCGCGGCGTCGATCTGGATCGCGCCGGCGATCTCGCGGTTGGATGCGGTCGGCAGCCGGCGGTCGAGCGCCGAGATGATGCCCGAGGTCAGCGAGCGGTTGAGCCCGAACGGATTGCCGATCGCGAACACCGACTGGCCGATCTTGAGGTCGGACGAGCTGCCGATCGGGATGGCGTGCAGCGGCTCGCGGGTCTCCGCGAGCTTGACGACCGCCAGGTCCTGGTCGGGCGCGCTGCCGACCAGCTTGGCATCGATCGCCGCCCCCGAATCGAGGCGCACGCGGATCCGGGTCGCGCCGTCGATCACGTGGTGGTTGGTCACGACGTGGCCGGCGGCGTCCCACACGAAGCCCGAGCCGGCGCCGGCGCGCCGCTCGCCGCCGCGCGCTGGCCCTTCGGTGAATAGGTAGACGACCGAGGGCGCGGCGTTCTCGAACAGCGCGATGCGGTGGTGTTCGACGTCGCTGAGCTCGCCGCGCGCCGTCACGGTGCGCGGCCGGTCCGCGGTCAGCACGGCCGAGCGGATGAAGCGGTCGCCGAGCCAGATGGTCGCGAGCAGCAGCACCCAGATCAGCGCGTAGCGGGCGAAGCGGTCCTTCATGCTCCCGGCCGGCGGCGGAAATTGCCGCCCCAGAATATCCACATTTCGTATCTAGTGTGGCCTCATGGTCGAGCTTGCCGCTGCGCTGACCGGCGAGACGCATCCGGTCGCGCTCGAGACCGTCCCGGTCGTTGTGCTCCAGGGTCCGTGCGGCCCGGACCTGCTGGGCCGCCATCCCGC
>JACQAI010000579.1 GCA_016195115.1 Pseudomonadota bacterium | reverse complement strand
CTTGTCCCATCCGATGATCGACGACATCCGCATGCCGCTCGGCGAGTGGGTGATCCGGCACAACCGCTGGGCCGACGCCGAGGCCGACGAATTGATGCACGGCAGCGCCACGGCCGGCGTCGCGCCCAAGCTCGGCGGCAATCCGGTCGAGCGCAAGCGCGCGCTGCGTGGCTGCTACAACCGCCTGCCCTGGTTCCTGCGCGCGTTCCTGCTGTTCCTCTACCGCTACGTCGTGCGGCTCGGCTTTCTCGACGGCCGCGCCGGCTTGATCTTCTTCGTGCTGCAGACCTTCTGGTTCCGTTTCCTGGTCGACGCCAAGCTCTACGAGCGCCAGCGCAAGGACGCCGGCCTTGCCTGAATCGCCAGTGCCCTGCGTCGCCTGCGGCGGCGGACTAGCGCCCGAGCTCGACCGGGTGTTCGACACGCGCTTCGGCATCGATGCCGACTTCGCCATCGCCCGATGCCGTGAGTGCGGGCTGGAGCAGACCGTGCCGCGGCCGTCGGCCGCCACGCTCGAGGCCTACTACAGCGCGCACTACAATTTCGGCGGCGAGAGCGGTACGGCCTACACCGGCCTGCGTGCGCGCTTTCTCGAGTCGGGCGCCTATCGCGCGTGGCTGGCGCTCGACGGCGACATCTCGTTTCACACAAGGCTGGGCCACGGCAGGCTGATCGACATCGGCTGCAACGAGGGGCGCGGGCTGGCGCTCTACGCGCGCAGCGGCTTCACCACCGTCGAGGGGCTCGAGACCAACGCGGTCGCCGCGGCGGCGGCGCGGCGGCGCGGCTTCACGGTGCACGGCCAGGCGCTCGAGGCGTTTCGGCCCAACGCGCCCTACGACGTCGCGGTGCTGTCGAACGTGCTCGAGCACGCGCTCGATCCGCACGAGATGCTGTGCCAGGTGCGCGCGATCCTGAAGCCGGGCGGCGAGGTCTGGATCAGCTGCCCCAACGCCGCGAGCTGGCTGCGCACGCTGTTCGGCCGGCGCTGGATCAACTGGCACGTACCGTTCCACATCGTGCATTTCACCGAGGCGAGCCTCGGCCGCGCGCTCGCCGCCGGCGGCTTCGAGCCGGTCGCGCGCGCCCAGGCGACGCCGGCGCTGTGGGTCGCGCATTCCGTGCTCGCGGCGCTGACCGCGCGGCGCGGCCGGCCGACCGCGTGGCTGCGCCGGCCGCTCGCCGTGATGGCCCTGATGGCGCTGGCGCGCGGCCTGCTGTTCCCGTTGCTCTGGCTCGGCAACCGCCTGGGCCACGGCGACTGCCTGCTGCGCGTCGCGCGTCGCGTCTGATGCGCATCGCGTTCCACGATTATCCGGGCCATGCCTTCCCGGTGCAGCTCGCCCGCGCGCTGGCGCGTCGCGGCCACGACGTGCTGTTTCTCCATTTCGCCGACTTCCAGTCGCCCAAGGGCGCGCTGGCGCCGGCCGCCGACGATCCGCCCGGCTTGCGCCTGCAGCCGGTGGCGCTCGGCGAGGCGCATCGCAAGTACGATTTTGCCCGCCGCTGGATGCAGGACCAGCGCTACGGGCGGCGCTTGGCGGCGCAGGTGCAGGCATTCCGGCCGGACGTCGTGCTCGGCGGCAACGGGCCCCTGGATCCGCAGGCGCGCTTGCAGCGCGCCGCGCGCGCGCTCGGCGCCGGCTTCGTGTTCTGGCTCCAGGATGCCTACGGCGTCGCGATCGACCAGCTGCTGCGCCGCAAGCTGCCGGGTGTCGGCGCGCTGGTCGGCGGCCACTATCGCGCGCTCGAGCGCCGGCTGTGGCGCGCGTCCGACGCCATCGTTGCGATCACCGAGGATTTTCGGCCGATGCTCGACGCGGCGGGAGTCGCGGCCGAGCGCGTCACCGTGATCGAGAACTGGGCGGCGCTCGACGAGCTGCCGCAACGCCCGCGCCGCAATGCCTGGGCGGATGCGCACGACCTCGCCGACAAGCGCGTGCTGCTCTATGCCGGGACCATGGGGCTGAAGCACGATCCCGAGCTGCTGTGCCACCTGGCGCGGCGCTTTCGCGGCGTGCCCGACGTCCGCGTCGTGGTCGTGTCGGAGGGCATCGGCGCCGATCACATCGCGCGGGTCAAAGCGGCCGAGCAGCTCGACAACCTGGTGCTGCTGCCTTTTGCGCCGTACCAGGCGTTACCCGACGTGATTGCCACCGGCGACGTGCTGGTGGTCGTGCTCGAGGCCGGCGCCGGCATCTATTCCGTGCCCTCGAAGCTGCTGACCTATCTGTGCGCCGGGCGCGCCATCCTGGGCGCGCTGCCGCTCGACAATCTGGCGACCCGCATCGTCGCGCAGGCCGGCGCCGGGCTGGTCGCCGCGCCCGGCGACCTCGCGGGCTTCCTCGCCGCCGCCGCGACCCTGCTCGACCAGCCCGACCGCCGGGCGGCGGCCGGGGCGGCGGCGCGCGCCTATGCCGAGCGAAGCTTCGACATCGCGGCGATCGCCGCGCGGTTCGACGCGGTCCTGGCCGCGGCCGCGCGGGCAACGTCGCGCCGACCCCCCGGTTTGGTGTAGAACGCCGTCATGACCGCGACCTCAGACCTCGTCTCCGCCGCCGGCCAGCTCGCCCAGGCCCGCGTCCTGTGCATCGGCGACCTGATGCTCGACCGCTTCGTCTATGGCCACGTCGAGCGGGTGTCGCCCGAGGCGCCGATTCCGGTGGTCAGCGTCGATCGCGAGCTCGCCATGCTGGGCGGCGCCGGCAATGTCGTGCGCAACCTGGTGTCGCTCGGCGTCGAGACGTGCTTCATCTCGGTGATCGGCGACGACCAGGCGGGCCGCGAGGTCACCCAGCTGGTCGGCGCCGAGCCGCGGCTCGAGCCCCACCTGCTGATCGAGCCGCATCGCCGCACCACGATCAAGACCCGCTTCGTCGCCGGCAGCCAGCAGCTGCTGCGCGCCGACCGCGAGACCGTGGCGCCGGTCGCGGCGCCGAT
>JACQAI010000141.1 GCA_016195115.1 Pseudomonadota bacterium | reverse complement strand
GGAGGGTGCATGGGGTCGGTCGTTCCCCGTCAGTTCTTTCCGTCATTGCGAGCGAAGCGAAGCAATCCAGATCGTCCTCTGGATTGCTTCGTCGCTGCGCTCCTCGCAATGACGCGCTGCGCGCGTCAGTTCACCTTCTTCTCGTAGGCCTCGAGCATGTCGTTGAAGTACGGCGCGAGCGGGAACGGCTGGCCCTTCTTGGTCAGCTCGTCGGGCGTGACGTCGACGAACAGCTTGTTCCAGGTCGCGTCGTCGAGCTGCGACTTGACCGCGGTGGCGTCGATGCCGGGGTACCAGTTGAACTTCTTGACGATGCCGTCGGCCTGCACCTTGGGGCTGGTCGCCAGCTCGACGAACTTCTTCGCCGCGGCCATGTTGGCCGCCTTGGCCGGGATCACGTAGTACATCGGCTGGCCCGGCATGCCGGGCGAGATCAGCTTCAGCTTCATGGTCGGCGGCAATTTACCGTCGGCCTGCCAGGTATAGAACATGTCGACCCACACCGGACCCATGGCGATCTCGCCGCGGTTGAGCATGTCGAGCGTGCCCGCGTTGCCCGGCGTGATCACCACCGACTTGTTGAACTCCTTGAGCCGCGACAGCGACGGGTCCCAGGCGGCCTTGGCGTCGGGCTTGTACGGGCCCTTCATCAGGTTGTCGGCGTCGCCGCCGTTGGCGTAGACCCAGCCGACCACGAACGCGACCCCGGACATGCCGCCCTTGATGCCGTTGTAGCCGAATTTTTTCGGATTGGCGGCGGCCCATTTTTCGAGATCCGCATAGCTGCCAGGCGGCTCCTTGATCATCGCCGAGTTGTAGGCGATCGCGGTCTGGCTGTTGAACATCGGGATGACGTAGCCGCCGACGTCGGTGCCGAGCGCGTTCTTGGCGGCGGCCGAGGTCACCAGCTTGCCGGTCGAGACCTCGGCGACGTAGGGTGCCAGCAGCTTCTGGTTGACCATCTCGCCGACCGCCTTCTGGTGCACCACCGCGACGTCGATGTCCCAGGTGCTGCGGTCCTTCTCGGCGATCAGCTTCTCCATGATCTTCTGCGAGCCGGCGTCGCCCGGCCCAGTGCCGACCGCCTTGACCGTGACGTTGGGGTGGCTCTTCTCGAACATCGGCCCGAGATAGTCCTTGATGTAGTCGACCATGTTCTGGTCGCCGGCGGTGATGACGTTGAGCGTCGTCTTTTGGGCGCCCGCCGGGCTGGCGAGCAGCGCCAGCGCGGCGGTCGCGGCGAACAGGCTGGTGATTCGCTTCATGGTGCCTCCCTCCCACAGAATCTCGATACGTCACTCTTGCACGCTTTTGTTACGGCTCTCGTTACGGCTCGGCGGCATAGAGATGGAGCGCCTCGGCGGCCAGGCCGATGCCGACCGCGGCGCCGACCTCGAGCCGCCGCGGGTCGTCGACCAGGAAGTGATCGTTGCCGACCTGGACGCTGTAGCGCCAAACGCCACCCGGATACGAGGCCTGGGCGATGCGGCCGCGCAGCACGAGCTCGCCGTCATGCGCGATCTCGCCGACATGCAGCTGCGCCGCCTCGCCGCGAAAATGCGCGCGCACGGCGGCGGCGCGCGCCAGCGCCGCGGCCTGGGGCCCGGCGAGCGCCAGTGCGCCGTTGTTGGGGCCGGGCTCGATCGCGATGCCGCCATTGGCCGGGCGCACCGCTAGGCGCACGACGTTGCTGGCGCCCATGAAGTCGGCGACGAACGGCGAGTTGGGCCGGTTGTAGATCTCCTCAGGCGTGCCCATCTGGACGATCCGCCCCTTGTCGAGGATGACGATGCGGTCGGCCATCACCATGGCCTCCTCGCGGTCGTGGGTGACGTGGACGGTCGTGATGCCGAGCGCGCGCTGCAGGGTGCGGATCTCGTGGCGGACGTCCTCGCGGATGCGCGCGTCGAGATTCGATAGGGGTTCATCGAGCAACAAGATCTGCGGGCTGATCACCAGGGCGCGGCCTAGCGCCACGCGTTGGCGCTGGCCGCCTGACAGTTCGGTGACGCGCCGTCCGGCGAGGCCGCCGAGCCGCAGCATCGAGAGCATCTGCTCGATCTTGAGCGCGATGGTCGCGCGGTCGGCGCCGCGCAGCTTGAGGCCGTAGCCGATGTTCTGCGCCACCGTCATGTGCGGCCACAGCGCGTAGGACTGGAACACCATCGCCATGTCGCGCTTGTCGGGTGGCAGCCCGGTGATGTCGCGGCCGCCGACCGCGATGCGGCCGCCGGTCACCGGCACGAAGCCGCAGATCGCCCGCAACAAGGTGGTCTTGCCGCAGCCCGATGCGCCCAGCAGGGCGACGAACTGGCCGCCCTCGACCGCCAGCGAGATGCGGTCGAGCACCCGCAGGCTGCCATAATGGACCTCGACCTCGGCGACCTCGAGCGACGCGGCGGCGTCCGCCAACCCTGCCTCCCCCGTTTGGGCCTACTGTAGATAACCCCTCCCCCGCGCGCCAGCGTGGGGGGAGGGGTCATGGGGGGAGCAGGCCCCGCGCTTGGAGCGCGCGGCGGAGCGCGGGCGGCCCGTCGACCGGGCCGGTGAAGTGAACGGCGTGAATGCCGAGCGCCGCCGCGGCGGCGACGTTGCGCGGGCTGTCGTCGACATAGACGGCGTCGGCGGCGGCGATGCCGAAGCGCTCGAGCAGCAGCTGGAAGACGCGCGGATCAGGCTTGATGACGCGCTCCCGCCCCGAGATCAGCACGCCGCGAAACCGGCCGAGGAAGTCGAACCGCCTCTCGGCCACGGGGTAGGTCTCGGCCGACCAGTTCGACAGCGCGTAAAGCGGCACGCCCCGGGCGCGCAGCGCCGCCAGGATCTCGACCGTGCCGTGGATCGGGCCGGC
>JACQAI010000566.1 GCA_016195115.1 Pseudomonadota bacterium | reverse complement strand
GGCCGGCATCAAGGAGAACATCTTCGAGCCCTACAAGCCGCCGGCGGCTGCCCAGCTGCCCGATCGCTTCAAGAGTGCCGACGGGCAGTGGACCGCGATCGCCGACGACCCGTTGGTCTTCATGACCAACGCCAAGTTCTTGAAGGAGCACGGCCTGCAGAAGCCGGCGTCGTGGGACGACCTGCTGAACCCCGCCTACAAGAATTCGCTGCAGATGGCCGACGCGCGGACCTCGGGTACCGCGGTGACGCGCATCTTCTCGGTCATCGAGGTCAACGGCCGCGACGAGGACAAGGCCTTCGGCTATCTCAAGAAGCTGCGGGGCAACGTCCAGCTTTACACCAAGAGCGGCGGCGGCGGGACGTTGCCGGTCGGCCTCGGCCAGGCGGGCGGCGGCATCTTCTTCATCGTCGATGCGCTCGACACCAAGGCGAAGGGCTACGACGTCGTGATCAGCTTTCCGAAGGAGGGCATCGGCACTTCGGCCGAGGCGATCGCGCTGATCAAGGGCGCCGCCAATCCGGTCGCAGGGCGCAAGCTGATCGATTGGGCGACCAGCCCGGCCATGCAGTCGCTGTACGCCAAGCACAAGATCAACTTCGTGCCGGCCAATCCGGCGGTTGCCACCGATCCGGCGCTGGCCGACGTGCTCAAGGGTGCCAAGATCTTCGCGATCGACGACGCCTATGCAGGCGCCAACCGCAAGCGCATCGTCGAGCGCTGGGTTGCTGAGATCCTGAACTAGCCCCCCGCGTCGAGCGGAGTCCTGGGCGTGGGGCGCCTCGCACGGGTGCTGCGCGCCGATCCGGCGACCGCCGCCACGTTGGCCGTGCTCGCCGTCGCGCTCGGCCTGTTCGTGCTGTTCCCGCTTGCGGTGCTGCTCGCGCGCGCCTTTGTGCAGGACGGGCAGCCGACCCTGCAGCCGGTGCTCGCCGTCTTCCTGCAACCGCATCACCGCGCCGCGTTCGTCAACAGCCTGTGGCTGGCGACCCTGGTCGGCGTGCTCGGCACCGGGCTCGGCTTCCTGTTCGCCGTCACCGCGACCCGCGCCGGCCTGTCGGCGCGTTGGGTGCGGGTGCTCGACGCCGCCACCTTGCTGTCGCTGGTGTCGCCGCCGTTCACGACCTCGATCTCGTTCCTGTTCTCGTTCGGGCCGCGCGGCCTGATCACCTATCACGTGCTCGGCCTGTCGAACGTCAGCGTCTACGGCTTGCCGAGCACCTTGGCCGCCGAGGTGCTGACCTATTTCCCGCTCGCCTACCTGACCTTGCGGCCGATGCTGGTCGGCATCGACGGCAGCATCGAGGACGCGGCGTTCAGCCTCGGGGCGTCGCGCTGGCGCGTCTTCCGCACCGTGACGATGCCGTTGGCGATTCCCGGGTTCGCCAACGCTTTTTGCTGCTGTTCGCGGCGTCGCTGGCCGATTTCGCGACGCCCCTGATCCTGGCCGGCAACCAGTTCCCGGTGCTGCCGACCGAGGCCTATCTGCAGATCACCGGCCTGTTCGACATGAGCGGCGGCGCCGCCCTGTCGTTCGCGCTGCTGGTGCCGGCGACCGCCGTCTACCTGCTGCAGCGCTACTGGGTCGGGCACCGGCACGTCGTCACCGTCACGGGCAAGGCGGCGGCACGCTCGGCGATTGCGCGGGTGTCGCCGACAGCACGGGCGACGCTGTTGCTGCTGTGCAGCGCAGTCGCGCTCCTGATGGCCTTCCTCTACGCCCTGCTGCTCTACGCCTCGGTGGTGGTGGCGTTCGGCGCCAACCACGACCTGACCCTGAGCCACTACCGCATCATCTTCACCGACGGCCTCAAGGCGATCGTCGACACCTTGATCATCGCCGGCATCGGCATGCCGCTGGGTGGGATCTTCGGGGTCCTGGTCGGCTATCTGGTGGCGCGCGGCCGCTTCGCCGGTCGCCAGGCACTCGAGATCGTGTCGATGATCAACTACGCGCTGCCCGGCACCATCGTCGGCATCGCCTACCTGATCGCGTTCAACGACCCGCCGATCGCGCTGACCGGCACGGCGCTGATCATCATCGCCTGCTACGTCTTCCGCTACAGCCCGAGCGGCATTCGCGCCACCATCGCGCTGCTGTCGCAGATCGACCGCTCGATCGAGGAGGCCTCGCAGAGCCTGGGTGCCCGCAGCCTCACGACGTTCCGCCGCATCATGCTGCCGCTGCTGGTGCCGGCGTTCTTCGCCGGGCTCGGCGTGGTGTTCATCCGCTCGATGACCGCGGTCAGCGCGACCATCTTCCTGGTCTCGATCGGCTGGAGCCTGATCACGGTGCGCATCCTCGAGAACATGACCGAGCTGTCGCTCGGGCCGGCGGCCGCCTTCTCGGTGTTCGTGATCGTCATCGTGCTGATCGTGTTGGCGCTGATCAATGCCTTGTTGCGTCGTTACCGCGCGTCGGTCGGCGCGGCGGCGGCCGGCTTCACGGCGGCCTGAGATGACCGGTCCGTCCGACGCGCCCGTCGACATCCGGCTCGAGGCCGTCTCGGTGCGGTTTCGCCACGCCGTCGCCGGCGACGTCGATGCGGTGCGCGAGGTCAGCCTGACGGTCGAGCCGGGCGAGCTCCTGACCCTGCTGGGACCGTCGGGCTGCGGCAAGACCACGACCCTGCGCATGATCGCCGGCTTCCAGCCGCCGACCCGCGGCCGTGTCTGGATCGGCGACCGCGACGTCACCGGCTTGATGGTCAACGCGCGCAACATCGGCTTCGTGTTCCAGAACTACGCGCTGTTTC
>JACQAI010000565.1 GCA_016195115.1 Pseudomonadota bacterium | reverse complement strand
TCGAGGCGGCGCAAAAACTCGGCTTTCGCATGAAGACCGGCGTCGAGGCCGAGTTCTTCGTCATCCAACAAGACGCCTCGGGCATCGCCGACAGCGCCGACCGGCAGTGGAAGCCGTGCTACGACCAGGCGGCGCTGCTGCGCCGCTACGATCTCCTGAAGGCGATCAACGACGCCATGCTGGCGCTCGGCTGGGGCCCCTACCAGACCGACCACGAGGACGCCAACGGCCAGTTCGAGATGAACTGGACCTACGACGACTGCCTGGTCACCGCCGACCGCCACGCCTTTTTCAAGTTCATGGTCAAGCGGCTGGCCGAGCAGCACGGGCTGCGCGCCACCTTCATGCCGAAGCCGTTCATGAACCTGACCGGCAACGGCTGCCACGCCCATGTCTCGGTGTGGAACAAGGCCGGCGACAAGAACCTGTTCCACGATGCCAAGGGCGAGCTCGGGCTGTCGGCGTTGGCCTACCAGTTCCTCGGCGGCGTGCTGCACAACGGCGAGGCGCTGACCGCGCTGTTCACGCCGACGGTCAACAGCTTCAAGCGCATCAACGCCGCGCCGACGTTGTCGGGCGCGACCTGGTCGCCCAACTCGATCACCTACGGCGCCAACAACCGCACCCACATGGTACGCATCCCCGAGCCCGGTCGCTTCGAGATCCGCCTGATCGACGGCGCGGCCAATCCCTACTTGCTGCAAGCCGGCATCCTGGCCGCCGGGCTCGACGGCATCGCGCACCGGCGCGATCCGGGCAAGCGCCTCGACGTCGACATGTACGCGGTCGGCCACACCTTGAAGGGCATCCGCAAGCTGCCCCTCAACCTGCTCGACGCGCTGCGCGCCTTCGAGCAATCGGGGGCGCTGCGCCACGCCTTGGGCGCGGGTTTCATGGATCCCTACGTCAAGCTCCGCCTGGCCGAGTGGCAGGACTACATGCGCCACCTGACCGACTGGGAGCGCGAGCATACGCTCGATGCGTGAGCCATGACTGCCGCGCTCCGCCGGATCGCCGCCGAGGCGCGAGCGTGGCTGCTCGATGCCGCCTACCCGTTCTGGTTCGCCAACGGCATCGAGCCGACGCACGGCGGTTTCGTCGACTTCGTCGCGGTCGACGGCGCCGCGGTGCCGAGCTCGCCCAAGCGCACTGTCGTGCAGGCGCGCCAGATCTACGCCTTCGCGATGGCGCCGCGCTTCGGCTGGACCGGCCCGTGGCGCGAAGCGGTCGCGACCGGGCTCGAGACGATCGAGCGCCACTGCCGACATCCCGCCGGCGGCTTCATCCACAGCCTCGCGCGCGACAACACCCCGGCCGAGACCCGCCGCGACCTCTACGATCAGGCCTTCGTGGCGTTCGCCAAGGCGCACGCCGCGATGGCGCTCGACGATCCCCACCTGGCCGACGCCGCGCGGGCGATCTTCGGCGAGCTCGATCGCGCCTGGGCCCGCGCGCCCGCCGGCTATTGGGAGGGCGAGCTGCCCGACGGCAGCGTTCGCCGGCAGAACCCGCACATGCACCTGTTCGAGGCGGCACAGGCGATCGCCCGCACGCCGTGGCGGACTGCCGACGACCTGGCGCGCGCCGATCGCCTGGCGGGGTGGTTCGCCGACCATTTCTTCGATCGCGCGCGCGGCGCGCTGCCCGAGCTGTTCGACGCCGACTGGGTGCCGCAACAGACCGACGGCGCGTTCGGCGTCGAGCCCGGCCACCATTTCGAATGGGCATGGCTGCTCGGCGAGCTCGCGGCGCTCGGCGGCCGCGATCATCGCGACCTGGCACGGCAGCTCTGGCGGTTCGCACGCCAGCACGGCATCGATGCGACGCGCAACGTCGCGGTCGACGAGATCGACAGCGACGGCCGCGTGCGTTCGGCGCGTGCCCGGTTGTGGCCGCAGACCGAGCGCGTCAAGGCGGCACTGACGATGGGGGACACCGCCGAGGCGGTGTCGGCGTTCGACGGGCTGCAGCCCTTCCTCGCGACCCCGGCGGCGGGCGCCTGCTTCGACCGCATGTTGGCCGACGGCAGCTTTGCCGCCGAGCCGGCCCGCGCGACCTCGCTCTACCACATCGTCTGCGCTTACGCCGAGCTCGAACGCGCCGCGGCGCGCGCTAGATGACTACTTGACGTCGAGCTTGGCCAGATTGTCGCGCGCGATCTCGGCGGCGGGGCTGTCCGGCGCGGTGCGCAGCACGGTCAGCCAGTCCTGGCGCGCGCCCGCCGCATCGTTGGTCAGCCGCCGCACGATGCCGCGCTCGACCAGCGCATCGGGGTTGCCGGGGTCGATCACCAGCGCCGCGGCGACGTCCTCGGCCGCGAGCTCCAGGCTGTCGACGTAGCGGTAGGCGCTGGCGCGCAGCACGCGCGCATCGCCGCGCCGCGGGTTGAGCTGGAGCACCTGGTTGAGGTCGTCGATCGCCTCCCAATAGTTCTTGGCGTCGGCGAGCGCGATCGCGCGATCGATCAGCAGGTCGACGTCGCGCGGGCGCAGCTTGATGGCCTGGGTCAGCGCCCGGTGCGCGCGCTCCGGCTTGCGCGCCATCAGCCAGGCCTGGGCGGCCTGGGCGAGCGCGTCGGCGGTGAGGTCGCCCTCGCCGCGCGTCATGTCCGAGGCCAGCTGCTCGAGGCGCAACGCCGCCTGCTCGTACTGCCCCATGCGGAACAGCGCCACCGCGCCGCAATGGCGCGCCGCATAGCCGCCGCCGCGCTCGGCCCAGCTGTTCGCGGTCTCGAACGCCGCCGCGGCGTCCCGGTCGACCTGACGCAGGCAATCGCCATATTCGCGATCGCGGTCGACCGGCGCGGCGCGGGCGACCCCGGCGGCCATGACGCAAGCGATCAGGATGGCGAGCGGACGGCGCAGGATTTCTCTCCTCGGCGGCGGCGGACGGCGGCCTATTATAAGGACGATGGCGGCGACGCGCGAAGACCACCTGTTTTGCTTCGGCCTCGGCTATTCGGGGCGCGTGCTGGCGCGCCACTTGATCGCTGACGGTTGGCGGGTCAGCGGCACCAGCCGCGACGCCGACAAGCTCGCCGCGCTCGCCGCCGACGGCATCGATGTCGTGCGCTTCGCCCGCGACGCGCCGATCGATCCGGCGCGGCTCGCCGCCGCCAGCCATATCCTGAGCGCGGTGCCGCCCGACGACGATGGCGACCCCGTACTCGATATCCATGGCGCCGACCTGGCGGCGCTGCAGCCGGAGTGGGTCGGCTACCTGTCGACCACCGGCGTCTACGGCGACCGCGCCGGCGGCTGGGTCGACGAGACCGCGACGCTACGCCCGGTCGGCGTGCGCGGCCATCGCCGGGTCGCCGCCGAGGCCGGCTGGCGCGCGCTCGGCTTGCCGCTGCACATCTTCCGCCTCGCCGGCATCTACGGTCCCGGGCGTAGCGCGCTCGACACCGCGCGGGCCGGCCGTGCCCAGCGCATCGACAAGCCCGGCCAGGTGTTCAGCCGCATCCACGTCGACGATCTCGCCGCCGTGCTCGCGGCCTCGATGGCGCGGCCCCATCCCGGCGCGATCTACAACGTCTGCGACGACGATCCGGCGGCGCCCGAGGCGGTGATCGCCTACGCCTGCGAGCTGCTCGGGCAACCGGCGCCGCCGCTCATCCCGTTCGAGACCGCGGCGCTGTCGGCGATGGCGCGCAGCTTCTATGAAGAGAGCAAGCGCGTGCGCAACGACCGCATCAAGCGCCGGCGCGCCGGGCGCCGCCGCGCAGCTGGCGCGCGAACTGACCTGGGCGAGCGAGCATGTCGGCTTCTACTTCATCGTCGATCACGGCATCGCGCAGAGCCAGATCGACACGGTGTTCGCCGAGGCCGCGCGCTTCCATGCCCAACCGCTCGAGGCCAAGCTCGCGCTCAAGATCAACCTGCACCAGATCGGCTACCTGCCGATCGGCGGCGTGATCTACAAGACCTCGCAGGTCAACCGCAACACCAAGTCCGACCTCAACGAGGCCTTCTTCGTGCGTCGCGACCGCGCGCCCGGCGATCCGGTCGTGGTCGCCGGCGAGCGCTGGCGCGGGCTCAACCAGTGGCCCGACGGCCTGCCCGGATTCCGCGCGGTCGTGACGACCTACCAGCGCGCGATCGAAGACCTGGCGCTGCGCCTGCTCGACCTCTACGACCTGGCGCTCGACACGCCGGCGGGCTTTTTCCGCGCGCGCTTCGAGGACGCCCACATCAATCTGCGCCTGTCGCACTACCCGCCCAACCTCGAGCCCGAGGACAACCAGTTCGGCATCGCGCCGCACACCGACTCGGGCTTCATGACCTTCCTGCCGCAGTCGATCGTGCCCGGACTCGAGATCGGCTTGCCGGGCGGGCGCTGGATCACGCCGCCGCCGATGCCCGGCACCTACCTGGTCAACAGCGGCGACATCCTCAACCGCTGGACCAACGGCCGCTTCCTGTCGACGCCGCACCGCGCCAACAATCGCAGCAAGCTCGACCGCTACGCCGCGCCGTTCTTCTTCGACCCCAACCCCGCGACCCTGATCGAGTGCCTGCCGAGCTGCCAGGGCCCGGGCAACCCGCCGCGCTTTCCGGCGCAGACCTTCGGAGACTATTACGCCTGGTGGGTGCGCACCAACTACCCGCACCAGCAGAAGGCAGAGGGCGCGTAGCGCATCCTCTTTTTCCCGTCATCCCGGCGAAAGCCGGGATCCAGCGCCACAAGCTAGGACCGTTTCGCCTGCGATTCTGGATCCCGGCTTTCGCCGGGATGACGGTTCATGGGGTTGCGCGTCAGTCAGACAGCTCTTCTATGGTGCGGGCGAGCAAAGCCAGATCCTGGTCGCGCGACAGGCGGTGGTCGCCGTCCTTGATCAGCGTCAGACGAACGTCGCGCGACTGCAGGCGCTCGAGCAGCCGGAAGCTGTGGGCGTAGGGCACGTCGGGGTCCGCCATGCCGTGGAGCAGCCGCACCGGGCACTCGATCGCGATGGCGGCGCCGAGCACGGCGTTGCGCGCGCCGTCCTCGATCAACGCGCGCGTGATCGGCGCCGGCTCGCCGTATTGCGACGGTATGTGGATGATGCCGTCGCGCAGCAGCGCCGTGCGCTGCGCCGCGGAGAAACGCGGTCCCATCAGCTCGCCGGTGAAGTCGGGCGCCGGCGCGATGCCGATCAGGCCGTGGATGCGCGCCGGCCGCGCGCGCGCCGCCAGCACCATGACCCAGCCCCCCATGCTCGAGCCGATCAGCAGCTGCGGACCCTCGGTCAGCTCATCGAGCACGGCGATGCAGTCGGCGGCCCAGCGCGACACCGTGGCGTCCTCGAAGCGGCCCGACGATTGGCCGTGGGCGAAATGATCGAAGCGCAGGAAGGCCTGTCCGCGTTGGCGCGCCAGCGCCTCCAGATAGGTCGCCTTGGTGCCGGTCATGTCGGAGCGGAAGCCGCCGATGAACACGATCCCAGGCGGCCGCCCGGCCAGCCGGTGGTAGGCGATGGTGTCGCTGCCGCGCGCCAGCCGCGCGAAGGAGGATTTCGTTTGCAACGCTTTTTCGCTATCAGACATGCAAATTCCCCGGAGTTCGGGCGGACGGCGGACTGAGGGCGAGCGGCGGCATGGTGATGGACACGACCACAGACGAGCCTGGCACGACCGCGCCGCCGCGCGATCCCGCGACGTCCCGCCCGGCGGTCATTATGCAGGTCCTGCCGGCCTTGGTAACCGGCGGCGTCGAGCGCGGCACGCTCGACGTCGCCGCCGCCATCGTCCAGGCCGGCGGCACCGCGCTGGTCGCCTCGGCCGGCGGACCGATGGTGCGCGAGCTCGAGCGCCTGGGCGCGCGCCATGTGACCCTGCCGCTCGACCGCAAGGCGCCGTGGGCGATCCTCGGCAACCGCCGTCGGCTCGCGGCGTTGATCGTTGCCGAGCAGGTCGACATCGTCCACGCGCGCAGCCGCGCGCCGGCCTGGAGCGCGCTCGGCGCGGCGCGGCGTACCGGCCGCGCCTTCGTCACGACGTTCCACGGCACCTACAATTTTCGCTCGCCGTGGAAACGCTGGTACAACGCCATCATGGCCAAGGGCGACCGCGTGATCGCGATCTCGGAGTTCATCGGGCAGCACATCCGCGAGAACTACGCGATCGATCCCGCGCACCTGCGCGTGATCCCGCGCGGCATCGACGTCGTCGCCTTCGATCCCGCCAAGGTCACGGCGGAACGGCTGGCGGCACTGAGCAGCGCCTGGCGGCTGCCCGACGGCGCGCCCGTCGTCATGCTGCCCGGGCGGCTGGCGCGCTGGAAGGGCCACGCCACGGTGATCACGGCGGTCCATCGCGTGGCGCGCAGCGACGTCGTATGCGTCCTGGTCGGCGGCGACCACGGCCGGCGCGGCTACCGGCGCGAGCTCGAGTCGCTGGCGCAGTCGCTTGGCATCACCAACCGGCTGCGCATCGTCGGCGACTGCCGCGACATGCCGGCCGCCTACATGCTGGCCGACGTCGTGGTGTCGGCGTCGACCGATCCCGAGGCGTTCGGCCGGATCACCGCCGAGGCCAGCGCGATGGGCCGCGCGGTGGTCGCGACCGATCACGGCGGCTCGCGCGAGACCATCCAGCCCGGCACGACCGGCTGGCTGGTGCCGCCGGGCGACAGCGCCGCGCTAGCCCGGGCGATCGACACCGTGCTGAACTTGAGCGCCGTCGAACGCGTCACCCTCGGCGCGCGTGCCCGCGCCTTCGTCGAGGAGCGCTTCTCGAAGGCGCGCATGTGCGCCGCGACCCTGCAGGTCTACGCCGAGCTGCTGGACGGCCCGTGACCGCGGCGCGGCGCATCCTGGTCATCAAGCTCGGCGCGCTCGGCGACGTCATCCAGGCGCTCGGGCCGATGGCGGCGATCCGGCGCCATCACGCCGACGCCGAGATCGCGCTGCTGACCACCGCGCCGTTCGTCGAATTCTTGCGCCGCAGCCCGTATGTCGATCGCGTGCTGATCGATCCGCGCGCGCCGTGGCGGCGCGTCGCCGCGATCCTGGCGCTGCGCCGCCAGCTGGTCGACGGCCAGTTCGATCGCATCTACGACCTGCAGACCTCCAAGCGCAGCGCGCGCTATTTCCATCTGCTGCCGTCGCCGCGCCCGGAGTGGTCCGGCATCGCCGCCGGCTGCTCGCATCCCGACGCCGACCCCGACCGCGATCGCCGCCACACCCTCGAGCGCCAGGCCGGCCAGCTACGCGCCGCCGGCATCGCCGAGGTGCCGCCGCCCGACTTGTCCTGGGTCGCGGCCGATGCCGGCCGCTTCGACCTGCCGCCCGCCTACGCCCTGCTGGTGCCCGGCGGCGCGCCGCACCGTCCCGAGAAGCGCTGGCCGGCCGCCGCCTATGCCGCCGTGGCGCGCACGCTGGTGGCGCGCCGCCTGACCCCGGTGCTGCTCGGCGTGCCCGAGGAGCGCGCGCTCACCCGCACGATCACGG
>JACQAI010000564.1 GCA_016195115.1 Pseudomonadota bacterium | reverse complement strand
TCTGGCTGCACGCCGAGCTCGACGAGCTGGTCCGACGGGTCTCGCGGCGTACCGACCGGCCGCTGCTCAAGGGCAGCGATCCGCGCATCGTGCTCGAGCGCCTGATCGCCGAGCGCTATCCGATCTACGCCGAGGCCGACGTCACGGTACCGAGCAGCGCCGGCTCGGCCGACGAAACCGTCGAGCGCATCCTTGAACGGCTCGCCGCGCCGCCCGGGGCGGCGGCCCCGTCATGAGCGCGGCGAGCGAACGGCGCGTCCGGGTCGAGCTCGGCGAGCGCAGCTACGACGTGGTGATCGGCAGCGGTCTGCTCGCGCACGCCGGACGCTGGCTCGAACCGCTGCTCGAGCGACCGCGCCGTCTGGTTGTGATCACCGATCCGCACGTCGCGGCGGCCCAGCTCGATCGACTGCGCGCCGGCCTCGGCAATCGCGGCGCCGACATCATCACGGTACCGACCGGCGAGCGCGCCAAGTCGTGGGGCGAGCTCGAGCGCCTGCTCGATCGGCTGCTCGGACTGACGATCGACCGGCGCACCTTGCTGTTGGCGCTGGGCGGCGGCGTGGTCGGCGATCTCGCGGGGTTCGCCGCCAGCATCGCGTTGCGGGGCCTCGACTTCGTCCAGCTGCCGACGACCTTGCTCGCCCAAGTCGACAGCTCGGTCGGCGGCAAGACCGCGATCAACACCGCGGCGGGCAAGAACCTGGTCGGCGCCTTCTACCAACCGCGGCTGGTGCTGGCCGACGTCGATTGCCTCGACACCCTGCCGGCGCGCGAGCTGCGGGCCGGCTACGCCGAGATGGTCAAGCACGCCGTGATTGCCGACCGCCCGATGTTCGAATGGTTCGAGGACCACGGCGCGGCCGTGATCGCCGGCGATGCGGCGGCGCGCGGCCGCGCGGTCGAGCATAGCTGCGTGACCAAGGCCGCCATCGTCGGCGCCGACGAGCGCGAGGGCGGCGTACGCGCGCACCTCAATTTCGGCCACACTTTCGGCCACGCGCTGGAGACCGCGACCGGCTTCGGCGACCGGCTGCTCCACGGCGAGTCGGTCGCGCTCGGCATGGTGATGGCGATGCGCCTGTCGGAGCATGTGCTCGGCTGTCCGGCGGACGACACCGCGCGGCTGACCGCGCACCTGGCGGCGCTTGGGCTGCCGACCCGGCTCGCCGACGTCGCCGGGCCGCCACTCGACCCGCGCGCCACGATCGCCCACATGGCGGTCGACAAGAAGGCCAAGGGCGGCCGCCCGAGCTTCATCCTGGCGCCACGCCTGGGCGAGGTCCGGGTGGTCGACGATGTCGACCCGCGCTTGGTCGAGGCAGCGTTCGTGGCGACTGCCTAAGACTTTACTGAAATGCCGATAAATACCGGCTTGGAGACACCAAGACGAAAATCGGCTATCCTGATATCAAGCCTAATTAGGCAAAAAAAACCTCAGGAGGAAGCGGATGAAACGGCGAATCGTGCCGGACATCGTCAATCAGCAGGAGCTGTGGACGATCACGCCGCAGACCACGGTGCGCGACGCGGCACGCGTGATGGCGCAGCGCAAGATCGGCGCCGCCATGGTGCTGAGCGAGGGCCGTCTGGTCGGCATCTTCAGCGAACGCGATCTGGCCAACCGGGTGGTCGCCCAGAGCCTCGACCCGGACGCCACCTTGGTCGGCGCGGTGATGACGGGCAATCCGGTGACCATCGGGCCGGGCGACTTTGCCGGCGACGCGCTCGAGCTGATGCGCACCCACGGCTTCCGCCACCTGCCGGTGGTCGACGGTGGCCGCGCGGTCGGCATGGTCTCGGTGCGCGACCTCTACGACGCGGTCAAAGAGCAGCTCGAGGAAGACCTGCAGGAGCGCGACGCGTATATATTCGGCAGCGGCTACGGCATGACGGCCTGACCGCCGGGGAGGGCGTTCGGCACTCCTCGTCCCGCACGAGGAGTTCGCCATGGCCCTGCCCGCGCCGACCGCGCGCGAAGCGTTTCATCGCCGGCGCATCGAGGTCGACGGCTTCCGTCGCGACGACGGGCTGTGGGACATCGAAGCCCATATGACCGACGTCAAGACCTATGCCTTCGACAACGACTGGCGCGGCGAGATCCGGTCCGGCGAGCCGCTGCACGACATGTGGCTGCGTGTCACCATCGACGACGATCTGGCGGTCCGCGACATTGTCGCGGTCGCCGCCGCCCATCCGTTTCGCGCCTGCCCGCAAGTCACCGGCAATTTCCGCCGCCTGATCGGGGTTTCGCTGGGCGCCGGCTGGCGCAAACGCGTGCGCGAGCTCCTGGGCGGGGTCGAGGGCTGCACCCATCTGGTCGACCTGCTCGACCCGGTCGCCACGGTGGCGTTCCAGACGCTGCGCTCGGAGCGCGCCCGCGCCCTCATGGCGCCGCGCCCGAAGTCGGCCGCCGATCAGCCGCGCCGCCGTCCCGCCGTCATCGATACCTGTCACGCCATGCGCGCCGACGGCCCCGTCGTGCAGCAATTCTGGCCGGCGTTCTACACCGGATCGGCGGAGGGCACGTCCAGCGAGCGGCCGGCGGCGCAGCCCCCGCGAGCGCCACCAAAACCCTAGCGCGAGCTTACGCCTCGGCGGCGCTCAACGCCTTGACGCTGAGCGCGTGCACCGGGCCCGCGAGCTCGTCGGCCAGCACGGCGTAGACCAGACGCTGGCGCTCGACCCGCGACTTGCCGGCGAAGGCATCGGACACGATGACGACGGCGAAGTGCGTCTCGCCGCTCGGGCGGGAGCCGACGTGGCCGGCGTGCTGATGCGACTCGTCGACCACCTCAAGGCGTGCCGGCCGGAACGCCGCGGTCAATTTCTCCGTCATGGTCGAGGCGACACTCATGATGGCTCCAGAGATCGAGCTATGCGCGCGCGGGATGCGCGGGTGCGACGATATGTGGTGTGATCCGCTTGCCTGGTCAAAGCGTGCTTCCCATACTCGGTCCATCATGGCCAAGCCACGGCCGTTCGACTTCGAGAAGGTTTTGCGGCCGCACCGCCCGCCGGTGGTCGAGCGGCGCTGCGACATATCCGGCTGCGACTGTGTCGGCGAGTATCGGGCGCCGAAGTCGCGGCGTCAGCTCACGGACTACTTCTGGTTCTGCCTCGATCACGTGCGCGCCTACAACGCGTCGTGGGACTATTACGCCGGCATGTCGACCGACGAGATCGAGGCGCATCTGCGCGCCGACACGATCTGGCACCGCCCGACGTGGCCGCTCGGCGGCCGCCCGAACCGGCCGCGCGACCCCCGGACCTACCGTTTCCGCGACCATTTCGGGCTGTTCGACGACCTGTTCGAGGGTGCCCCGGGCAGTCCCCCGGGAGAGCGCCAGCGGGTCCCCCAGCCTCAGGCCAAGGCCTTGGCATTGTTCGATTTATCGGCCCCAGTCGGGTTCGACGAGGTGCGCGCCCGCTACAAGGAGCTGGTCAAGCAGCACCACCCCGACGCGAATGGGGGCGACAAGGCGGCCGAGGAGCGCCTAAAATTGATTAACGAGGCCTATGTGATCCTCCGCGCCTGGCTGGTTCCTTCATCGTGAGCGCCCGGCCTGGGCGTCGGGCCCCCTGTTTGTGATTGGTCAATGAGAGACGGATCGAACCCATGTCGTCATCCGACAGCATCAACTTAGTTAACAACGCCCATTCGCTGCCCGCGCCCGACATCAAGGTGTCGGTGCGTCAGACCTTCGGGTTCGACACCGACATGACCGTGCCGGCGTTCTCGATCACCAGCGATTACGTACCCGATTTCGACGACGCCTATCATTTCGACCAGGACACCACGATGGCGATCCTGGCCGGCTTCGCATATAACCGCCGCGTCATGATCCAGGGCTATCATGGCACCGGCAAATCGACCCACATCGAGCAGGTCGCCTCGCGGCTCAACTGGCCGTGCGTGCGCGTCAACCTCGACAGCCACATCAGCCGCATCGATCTGATCGGCAAGGACGCGATCGTGCTGCGCGACGGCAAGCAGGTCACCGCGTTCCGCGAGGGCATCCTGCCGTGGGCGCTGCAGAACCCGATCGCGCTGGTGTTCGACGAGTACGACGCCGGCCGCCCGGACGTCATGTTCGTGATCCAGCGCGTGCTCGAGGTCGAGGGCAAGTTGACCCTGCTCGACCAGAACAAGGTGGTGCGGCCGTCATCGGCGTTCCGCCTGTTCTCGACCGCCAACACGGTCGGGCTGGGCGACACCACCGGGCTCTATCACGGCACCCAGCAGATCAACCAGGGCCAGATGGACCGCTGGAACATCGTCGCGACGCTCAACTACCTGCCGGCCGAGGTCGAGGAGAAGATCGTGCTCGCCAAGGTGCCGAGCTACGCCAACGACGAAGGCCGGCGTTCGGTCTCGGCGATGGTCGCGCTCGCCGATCTGACGCGCTCGGGCTTCATGGCCGGCGACATCTCCACCGTGATGTCGCCGCGCACCGTGATCACCTGGGCCGAGAACGCGCGCATCTTCAACGACATCGGCTTCGGCTTCCGCGTCACGTTCTTGAACAAGTGCGACGAGGTCGAACGCCCGATCGTTGCGGAGTATTATCAGCGCTGCTTCGGCCGCGATCTGATGAGCGGCGCCAAGGCCGAGGGCAGGAGCCTGGCGCGCCCGGGTATGCGGGCCAACTGACGCGAACACCTGACGGGGCGTAAATCCGGTGTCCGACGCCGAAAGCCCGATCGAGCTGTTCAAACGCGTGACCGCGGCGACGACGCGCGCGATCTCGCACGAGCGCGAGCTCGAGGTGTCGTTCTCGGCCGAGGGCGGCGGCGCCAGCGGCAAGCGCGTGCGCCTGCCGCTGCCGGCGCGCAATCTGGCCCACGAGGAGGTCGCGCGGGTACGCGGCGAGGCCGACGCCGCTGCGGTCAAGCTGCGCTATCACGACGCCGCGCTGCACGCCAGGCGCATGCCGAGCGCGGCCACCGCGCGCGCCGCCTACGAGGCCGTCGAGCAGGCGCGCTGCGAGGCGCTGGGCGCGCGGCGCATGGTCGGGCTGTCGGAGAACCTCGCGGCGGCGCTCGACCATCGCTACCGCCGCCAGGGTTTCGAGCGCATCCAGGAGCGCACCGAGGTCAATCTCGCCGAGGTGCTGCGCCTGATGGTGCGCGAGGCGATCACGGGCGCGCCGCCGCCGCAGGCGGCCCAGCACGTCGTCGATCTGTGGCGGCCGTGGGTCGAGACCAAGGTCGGCGCCGACCTGCCGCAGCTCGCCAAGCTGGCCGAGAACCAGGAAGCCTATGGCCGGGCGGTGCGCCGCCTGCTCGCCGACCTCGACCTCGACGCCGGCGAGGACGCCGCCAGCGACAGCGAGGGCTCGGACGGCGACAGCGACAGCGACAGCGCCCAGAGCGGCGATGTCCGCGGCGAAGCCGGCGACCAGGACGCCGGCGAGAGCGCCGACGCCGCCGAGGCCGCCGGCAAGGAGATGCGGCCGGGCGAGGACAGCGAGGGCGGCGGCGAGGAGGAGGAAGGCGAGATCGGCCCGGGCAGTGGCGAGGATCAGCCGGGGCGCCAGGGGCCGCAGTCGCTGCTCAACCAGCGTCACGGCCAGAATTGGCAGGAGCCGAGCTACAAGGCCTACACGACCCAGTTCGACGAGATCGTTCAGGCCGACCAGCTGTGCGACGCCGACGAGCTGACCCGCCTGCGCCTGTTGCTCGACCAGCAGCTCTCGCACCTGCAAGGCGTCATCGCCAAGCTCGCCAACCGATTGCAGCGCCGCCTGATGGCCAAGCAGACGCGCGCCTGGGAGTTCGACCTCGAGGAAGGCCTGCTCGATGCCGGCCGGCTGGCGCGCGTCGTCGTCAATCCGGTCCATCCGCTGACGTACAAGCGCGAGAAGCCGATGGACTTCCGCGACACCGTGGTGAGCTTGCTGATCGACAACTCGGGCTCGATGCGCGGCCGGCCGATCTCGATCGCGGCGATGAGCGCCGACATCCTGGCGCGCACGCTCGAGCGCTGCAGCGTCAAGGTCGAGATCCTCGGCTTCACGACCAAGGCGTGGAAGGGCGGCCAGTCGCGCGAGCGCTGGATCGGCGAGGGCAAGCCGCCGCAGCCGGGCCGGCTCAACGACCTGCGCCACATCGTCTACAAGGCGGCCGACGCGCCGTGGCGGCGCGCCCGCAAGTCGCTCGGCCTGATGCTGCGCGAAGGCCTGCTCAAGGAGAACATCGACGGCGAGGCGTTGTTGTGGGCGCACCAGCGCCTGCTCGGGCGCACCGAGCAGCGCCGCATCCTGATGGTGATCTCGGACGGCGCGCCGGTCGACGACTCGACGCTGTCGGTCAACCCGGGCAACTACCTCGAACGCCATCTGCGCGAGGTCATCGGCTGGATCGAGCGCTCGTCGCCGGTCGAGCTGATCGCGATCGGCATCGGCCACGACGTCACGCGCTACTATCGGCGCGCCGTCACCATCGTCGACGCCGAGCAGCTCGGCGGCACGGTGATGGAGCAGCTGGCGGCGCTGTTCGACGAGGACGAAGGGCCGAAGCGCCGCCAGCGCAGCGCCTAGCCGCGCTGTTGTCCTGGCGAAGACGGATGACGCGCTGAGGCGCGGCGGTTATCGCGTCTGGATCGCGCCGGCCGGAGCGGGCAGCGCCGCGGTCGACGGCGACGCAAGCGTCGCCACCAGATCCTTCAGGCCCTGATCCTCGGGGTGGCCGTCGACCAGCTCGAAGGTCTCGGCCTTCCACTGCTTGGGCACGCCCTTGGCGTCGAAGGTGACGTCGAGCCGGCCGAGCGAGCGGCCGAACTCGCCGGCCTGGACGAGCAGCACCGAATGGCCGCCGATGCCCTTCAGCACCATCGGGTGGCTCGCCGCACCTTTGGCCGGCGGCACCGCGCCTTTCGTGCTGTGGAGCGCGCCGACCGCGCTGCCGACGATCACGTCGATGCCGGCGACCGTCGCCGCGATCTGTTTGTCGCGCTCGAGGCCGGCGTGGCTGATCGCGATGATCTTGTTCACGCCCATGAGCTGGATCTGATTGATCCAGAACTTGAGCGACGCTTCGATGCGATTGACGAACACGACGCCGGTCGGCTTGGCGAGCTCGACCAGGTTCTCGGCCGAGTAGCCGATCAGCGCGATGCGCTCGTGGCCGCGATCGGTCACCAGGATCGGGTAGATGCGGTCCTTCATGTACGGGTCGCGCTGCACGTCGACGTTGGCGCCGAGCAGCGGGAAGCGCGCCGCCTGCTGGAAGCGGGCGAGCATCTCGGTG
>JACQAI010000563.1 GCA_016195115.1 Pseudomonadota bacterium | reverse complement strand
TCGGGCACCAAGCTCGCGATGGAGGATTCGATCGCGCTCGCCCAGTCGCTCGGGCGCCATCGTGCGGTGCCCGACGCGCTGGCCGCCTACGAAGCCGAGCGCCGGCCCCAGGTCGAGTCGACCCAGCGCGCCGCCCAGACCAGCCTCGAGTGGTTCGAGGAGACCGAGCGCTATGTCGGCCGCCTCGAGCCGATCCAATTTGCCGTGAGCTTGCTGACCCGCTCGCTGCGCATCAGCCACGAGAACCTCAAGGTGCGCGATCCCGGCTTCGTCGCCACGGTCGACCGCTGGTTCGCCGCCACGGCGGCCAACCAGAGCGGCGTCAATCTCGGGTCGGGGCCGGGGACCGCGCCGCCGCCGCCGATGTTCACGCCGTTCCGGCTGCGCGAGCTGGTGCTGCCCAACCGCGTCGTGGTCTCGCCGATGTGCCAATACTCGGCCGAGGACGGCCTGCCCAACGACTGGCACCTGGTGCATCTCGGCAGCCGCGCGATCGGCGGCGCCGGCCTGATCATCACCGAGATGACCGATATTTCGCGCGCGGCGCGCATCAGCCCGGGCTGCACCGGGATGTACAAGCCCGAGCACGCGGCGGCATGGCGGCGCATCACCGATTTCGTCCACGCCAACAGCCCGGCCAAGATCGGCGTCCAACTCGCCCATGCCGGACGCAAGGGCTCGACGCGGCTGATGTGGGAGGGCATCGACGAGCCGCTCGAGCATCAGAATTGGCCCATCATTTCCGCATCGCCGCTGCCCTATCTGGCGCACAGCCAGGTGCCCAAGGCGATGGACCGCGCCGACATGGACCAGGTGCGCGACGATTTCGTGCGCGCCGTCGGCTACGCCGAGGCCGCCGGTTTCGACCTCATCGAGCTGCACTTCGCCCACGGCTATCTGCTGTCGAGTTTTTTGTCGCCGCTGACCAACCGGCGCGGCGACCAATACGGCGGCAGCCTCGACAACCGCGCGCGCTTTCCGCTCGAGGTGTTCGACGCGGTGCGCGCGGCGTGGCCGGCGGCCAAGCCGATCAGCGTGCGGATCTCGGCGACCGACTGGGTGCCCGGCGGCTTCGAGGGGCCCGACGCGGTGGCGCTCGCCACGCGCCTGAAGGCGCATGGCTGCGACATCGTCGACGTCTCGACCGGCCAAACCACGATCGACGCCAAGCCGGTTTATGGTCGCCTCTACCAGACCCCCTACGCCGACCGCGTCCGTCACGAGGCCGGCATCGCGACCATGACGGTCGGCAACATCGCCTCCTACGCCGACGTCAACTCGATCCTGGTCGCCGGTCGCGCCGACCTCTGCGTGCTCGCGCGCGCCCACCTCTTCGATCCCTACTGGACGCGCCACGCCGCGACCGAGCAGGGCTATGCCCTGCCGTGGCCGAACCAGTACGGGTCGGTCGCCGGCTACCAGCCGCGCTTCAAATAGTCGCGCTTCGACCGACGGAGCCGACCCGCGGCACCGCGCGTTGTTATCGCGCGGTCCCGACCTCGCGTGACGCGTGCATTGCGCGGCGGCGGCCGAAACGTTGGATTGCCCCCGGCCCAGCCCAGGACCGTCGGGCTTGCGCAGAAGGCGACCGGCGCCGGCTCCCGGAACCTATTCAGGCAAATTTATCTCAATTTATCTAGACACTGAGGCCAGTTTGCGACGGGGACTATCTTCCCAAGACTAGGCCTGCGGCCAAGCCTCGGGGTCTTGGTGCGGGCACCATCGAGGAAACATGGCCGTAGCCAGGGGCCGGGGACGCCGCGGGCGACGTGGCAGCGACGCCGTCGACAGCCACATCGGCCAGCGGCTGCGCGAGCGTCGGCGTCAGCTCGGCCTCAGCCAGGCCGCGCTGGCGGCGCGCATGGGCTTCACGGCGCCGCAGATCAACCGCTATGAGCACGGCACGACGCGGCTGAGCGCCGCCGGGCTATGGCGCGCCGGCAAGGTCCTGGGCGTGCCGCCCGGCTACTTCTTCGCCGGCCTGGGCGAGCGCGGCCGGCCGCACGAGACCTCCGAGCTCGAGGCCCTTGCCCTCAAGGTCGCGCGCCATCTCGACCGGCTGAGCCCGGGGGTGCGCGACAAGCTGCTGGCTTTCATCGCCAGCCTGACGCGCGGCTGAGCCGCCGGCGCCGCGGCCCGGGCTTGACGCGCTCGCGCAGTGAGTTTAATTATGAAACTGAGTGGAGAGCCCGATGCAGCACCGCAGCTTCGCCGACGCCCGTTGTCCGATCGCCCGCAGCCTCGACGTCGTCGGCGAGTGGTGGAGCATCCTGATCCTGCGCGACGCCTTCCGCGGCGTGCGCCGCTTCGACGACTTCCAAGAGAGCCTCGGCATCGCGCGCAACATGCTGAGCCGGCGCCTCAAGCGTCTGGTCGACGCCGGCCTGCTCGAAACCCGGCCGTACAGCGCGCGGCCGCCGCGCCACGAATACCGCCTGACCGACAAGGGCCGCGATTTCTATCCGGTGCTCATGACCCTGATGGATTGGGGCAACCGCTGGGCGCGCCGGCGCCACAGCGCCGTGCCGCTGTCGCGGCTGACCCGGGAACCGCTCGACCCGGTGCTGATCGACCGTGCCACCGGCCAGCCGATCACCCCGGCGACGGTCGTGATGCGCTATCCGGGTAGCGGAGCCGCGTCGTGAGCGCGACCGACGAGCGCCGCCGCGTCGTCACCTGGCAGGATCCGGTCGCGACCGCGCGCGCCGGCCTGGCGCTGTCGGGGCTCGACTATCTCAACGCCGTGGTCGGCGGCGCGCTGCCGCCGCCGCCGATCACGGCGCTGGTCGGCTTCACGCTCGAGACCGTCGAGCCAGGCCGCGCCATGATGGTGCTGACGCCCGGCGAGCATCACTACAACCCGCTCGGCGCGGTGCACGGCGGCATCGCCGCGACCTTGCTCGACTCGGTGATGGGCTGCGCCGTGCACACGACCCTGCCGGTCGGCCGCGGCTACACCACGGTCGAGATCAAGATCAACTACCTGAAGGCGATGACCGCGACCACCGGCGCGGTGCGCGCCGAAGGCAAGATCGTCCAGGTCGGCCGCCAGATCGCCATGGCCGAGGGCCGCATCACCGACGACGCCGGCCGGCTGTACGCCGCCGGCACCGCGACCTGCCTGGTGTTCGACCTGCCGCCGTCGGCGGCGCGCTGACATGGCGACGCTCGAGCAAACCGTCGACCGGTCGACGCCCGTGGCGCCGCGCCCGATGGCCGCGCGTACCCGGATGATGCTCGAGGCGCCCATCGCGTCGACGCTGCTGCGTCTGGCCGCACCCAACGTGCTCGTCATGCTGGTGCAGACCGCGGTCGGCCTGATCGAGGTCTATTTCGTCGGCTGGCTGGGCACCGAGGCGCTGGCCGGCGTCGCCCTGGTGTTCCCGCTCGTCATGCTGATGCAGATGATGTCGGCCGGCGCGATGGGCGGCGGCATCGCGGCGGCGATCGCGCGCGCGCTCGGCGCCGGGCGACGCGCCGACGCCGATGCCCTGGCGATCCACGCGCTGGTGATCGCCGCGCTGCTCGGCGGCCTGTTCACGGTCGCGGTGATCGGCGGCGGGCCGTGGCTCTATGGCGTGATGGGCGGCGACGGCGCCACGCTCGCGGCGGCGCTCGCCTACTCCAACGTGGTGTTCGCCGGCGCCCTGCTGCTGTGGCTGACCAACACGCTCGCCAGCATCCTGCGCGGCACCGGCAACATGCTGGTGCCCGCGCTGGTGACCTGCATCGGCGCGCTGTTCCTGGTGCCGCTGTCGCCGGCGCTGATCTTCGGCTGGGGGCCGTTGCCGGCGCTCGGCGTCGCCGGCGGCGGCGTCGCGGTGGTGATCTACTACGGCGCCTGCGCCGTGGTGCTCGCGGCATGCGTGCGGGCGCGCCACAGCATCGTGCGCCTGTCGCTCGCCGGCGTGCGGCTGCGCTGGGCGCTGTTCTACGACATCCTGCGCGTCGGTGCGGTGGCCTCGCTCATCACGGTCCAAACCAACCTCACCGTGGTCGTGCTGACCGGCCTGGTCGGCCGCTTCGGCGACGATGCGATCGCCGGCTACGGCATCGGTGCGCGTCTCGAATATCTCCTGGTGCCGCTGGTGTTCGGGCTCGGCGCGCCGCTGGTCGCCATGGTCGGCACCAACATCGGCGCCGGACAGCTCAGGCGCGCCCAGCGCATCGCCTGGCTCGGCGGCGCGATCGCCGCCGCGGTCACCGAGGCGATCGGGCTGAGCGCCGCGCTGGCGCCGGCGGCCTGGGTCACGCTGTTCAGCAGCGCGCCCGGCGTCGTCGCGGCCGGCTCGCGCTATCTCACCATCGCGGGCCCGTGCTACGGCTTCTTCGGGCTCGGCATGGCGCTCTATTTCGCGTCCCAGGGCGCCGGCCGCCTGACCTGGCCGTTCCTCGCCAACCTGACGCGTCTCCTGGTCGCCACGCTTGGCGCATGGCTGGCGCTCGACTGGCTCGGCGGCGGCCAGAGCGGCCTGTTCGCGATGCTCGCGGCGGCGCTGGTGCTGTTCGGCACGATCAACGCCGCGGCCGTCGCGCTCGGCTCGTGGTCGCGCGCGGTGCGCTGAAGCGGCAGGCGCGAAACCCCGCGAGCGACCAAGAAGGCGCCGGCTATTTCGACGGATCGATCGAGCGCGGCGTGCCCTGCTGGCTCTGCTTGAGCACGCGCTGGTAGAGAGCGTCCGACGCGCGTTTCTGCTCCTCGGCGCTGCGGCCGCGTTCCTGCGCGCGCTGGTCGATCTCGGCCTGGGTCGGCTGCCGCTGCTTGCCGCCCGAGATCGGGCCGCGCTGCAGCGGCAGCTCGCGGTAGCTCGGATTCTCCAGATCGGTCTCGGCCGCCCAGCCGGCATTCGCCAGCACCAGCGCGCCGGCCAGCACGAGCGCGGTCCTCATCGCGGTGTCCCCCCGCCAGACATCGCCTGCCAGTATGACCCCATTCGCGCGAATTGGCAGCGCCGCGCGCGGCAGGGGCGAAGCCCCGCGAGCGCCCTCAAGCCTAGGGCGGGGGGACCCAACGCCGCGCCAGGGGATTTTCGACGTTCGCGGGGGCTTCGCCCCCTGCCGCTCTAGAACTCGCGGCCGAGCGCGCGGTCGACCGAGAGCCGGCCGCCGCCGCGCGCGGCGATCGCCAGCATCAGGACGGTCCACATCAGCGGATACTCGATGCCGCGCCCGGTCCAGAAGAAGCCGATCGGCAGGTGCACCATGATGGTCGCGACCGCAAGCAGGAAGGCCGCGCCGAGCGCCGCCGGCCGGGTCAGCAAGCCGATGCAGATCAGGATGCCGCCGAACAGCTCCCAGCTGCCGACCAGATAGGCCAACGGCACGCCCGGCTCGAGCCCCGCCTTGGCGAAGAAGGCGCCGGTGTTCTGGATGTTGCCGCCCCATAAGCCGAACAGCTTCTGGGCGCCGTGCGGCACCAGCAAGCCGCCGGCGATGATGCGTACTGCCGGCCAGCCCAGCCAAGCGACCTTGTCGTACAGCCCCTGCAGCGCCGGTATGCGGAGCTCGACTGCCGTGTCGTCCGTGGTCGAGACCATCGTCCCCTCCTTTTGTCATGCCGGGCCCAGGCACCCCGGCGCCAACGCGCCGCGGACTCCGGTTATTCCGGCTTCTGATTCAATTTTACCAATTTCGCCGGCGGGGCGCACGCGCGACCGCTCTATACTGGCCCCGCTCTCCTCCGCGGGCGATCTCCCGCCATGCGTCTGGCTCCTCGGCTCGCCCTCGCGCTGTTGCTCGTGCTGCCGGCGGGCTGCGAGCGCGCCGATGCGCCCCGCACGGCGGCCTGCCAGCGCATCATCCCGGCGCTCGAGGACGCCACCCCGGTCGGACCGATCGAGAGCCGGCGCACCGAGGACACCGTCAGCCTGGTCTATCGCATCGCCGGCCACGCCGAGCCGCGCAGCCTGGTCTGTCGATTCGGGGCGGGCACCGAGCTGGTCGGCGTGGCGTCGAGCGCGACCGGCGCGCTGAGCCCGCCGCGCCTCGCCATGCTGCGGATCTGGCTCGGCCTCGCCGACGACCCGGCCGCCCTGGCGCCCGCGCCCGCGGTAAACGCCGCGCCGCCGCTCGACCCGCTCGGCTACCTGCTGCAGCAGCTCGCCAACGGCTTGGCGCTGGGCGCCATCTA
>JACQAI010000562.1 GCA_016195115.1 Pseudomonadota bacterium | reverse complement strand
GGGCCGTACGGCCTCGGGCCGGTCGCGATCCCGTTCATGTGGAACGCGGTCGGCCGCGCCGCCGGCTCGGTGTTCATCGGCGAGAAGACCGCCAAGGTCGCCGGCACCGAGCTCCACGAGGCGATCTCGAAGGAGTTGGCAAAGAACCAGAACTGACGCTTTGGCGGCGCCCTCACCCTTCCTACGCCGCGGAGTTCGTCCTCGGGCCGGCCTTCGGCCGGACCCGGGGGCGACGCGGGCCCCTTCCCTCTCCCGCATTGCGGGAGAGGGTGGCAAGCGCGTGCAAGCGCGCGAGACGGGTGAGGGTGGCCGATGACCGGTAGCCGCCGCTTCATCGTGACGATGCTGGTGCCGGCGTTCTTCTTTCTGATCTGCTTCTACATCTACCCGACCGTCTTCAACATCGAGAACAGCCTGACCGACCTTAGCCTGTTCGGGCTCAAGGCCGGCGGCGCCTGGGTCGGTATCGAGAACTACGTCGAACTGGTGAGCAGCCGCGATTTCCATCGCGTGCTGTGGAACACCGTGGTCTGGTTGACGATCGTCGGCGTCACCGTGCGGATCGTGCTCGGCCTCGGGCTCGCCTTCCTGCTGACCAGTCGCACGATCCGGAAATACCGGTTGGAGACGATCAGCCGCGTGCTCCTGCTGGTGCCGTGGGCGACGCCGCCGATCGTCGCCATTCTGATCTGGCGCTGGATGCTCGACACGCGGGTCGGCGTGGTCAACGGCCTGCTGACCGGCCTCGGCGTGATCGACCAGCCGATCGCGTTCCTGGCGACCGCCGCGTGGGTGTGGCCGTCGCTGATCACCATCATCACCTGGAACACCTTGCCGCTCGTGACCCTGACCTTCATGGCGAGCCTGCAGTCGCTGCCGAGCGAGCTGGTCGAGGCCGCCGAGGTCGATGGCGCGACGCGCCTTCAGGTGATGCGCTACGTCTACATCCCGCACCTCAAGCCGGCGATCGTCGTGATGGTGCTGATGTCGACCTTCTGGACCTTCAACAACTTCGTCTATGTCTGGCTGACCACCGGCGCCGGCCCCGGACTGTACACCAACGTCATGGCGACCGAGGTCTACATCAAGGCGTTCATCGACGGCCGGCTCGGCCACAGCTCGGCGGTCGGCGTCGTCATGGCGACCATCATGGTGATCTTCGGCCTGATCTATCTGCGCGTGATCGCGCGGCGCGAGTTCAAGGAGGTGTTCTGACATGGCGCTCGTCGGCACCGCCGCCGCGCCGGCCTTCCGGATCAGCCAGCGCGTCGGCTTGAGCCTGCTGGCCGAGCTCGGGCTGGTCGCGCTGACCCTGGTCGTCCTGTTCGTGCTCGTCTACCCGACGGCGTGGATCTTCGTCGCGTCGTTCCGCACGCCGGAGACCATGTTCGCCGCCAGCGGTTGGGTCTTCACCTTCGACAACTACGTGACCCTGCTCAAATCCGAGTTCACCCGCGCGATCTTCAACAGCCTGTTGCTGTGCATCGTCAGCGTTCTGGTCTCGACCTTCGTTTCGGTGATCGCGGCCTATGTGTTCTCGCGGCTGCGCTTCCGCGGCAAGCGCCTGATCTTCAGCTCGGTGATGCTGGGCCAGACCTTCCCGTGGATCATCCTGGTGACGCCGCTGTTCGTGCTGTTCGCGCGCATCGGCCTGCTCAACAGCTATCTCGGCATGATCTTCGTCTACGTCGCGGTGTCGATCCCGTTCTCGATCTATCTGCTGGTCGGGTATCTCGAGTCGGTGCCGCGCAGCCTGGACGAAGCGGCGATCATCGACGGCTGCTCGCAGTTCCAGGTGATCTGGCGCATCGTCTTCCCCATCATGCTGCCTGGCATCGTCGCGACCGCGACCTACGCCTTCCTGCTGTGCTGGTCGGAATATCTGTTCGCGCTCGCCTTCCTGACCCAGAGCGAGCTCAAGACCATGCCGCTGGTGCTCAACGCCTTCTTCGGCGAGAACGTCGTCGAATGGGGCAACGTCATGGCCGGCTCGGCGCTCACCACCTTGCCGACCCTGCTCCTGTTCCTGCCGCTCCAGACCAAGATGACCTCGGGCCTGGCCGCCGGCTCGGTGAAGCAATAGGGGAGACCGCGATGTCGCTCGGCCGATTGTGCACCTGTATCCGGGAATTCACGCGCCTGGTGTCCGATGCCGGCCTAAGCGAGACGCAGATCCTGCACGAGGGACGTGCCCTGCTCGGCGCGCTAATCGCCCGCGACGACTGGCTGCCCGATCAATTCGCGGCGCCCGATCCGCAGCGCTATCGGCAATACCTGCTGCATTGCGATCCGCTCGAACGCTTCAGCATCGTGAGCTTCGTGTGGGGGCCCGGCCAGCGCACCCCGGTCCACGACCACACCGTCTGGGGGCTGGTCGGCGTGCTGCACGGCGCCGAGCGCTCGATCGGCTATCGCCCCGGCACAGGCGGCGCCCTCGAGCCGACCGCCGAGTCGCAGCTCGCGCCGGGCGACATCGAGGCGGTGTCGCCGCGCATCGGCGACGTCCATGCGGTGTTCAACGCGCTGGCCGACCGCCCGTCGATCAGCATCCATGTCTATGGCGGCAATATCGGCGCGGTGGCGCGCCACACCTACGACGCCGCGACCGGCCGGCCCGAGCCGTTCGTCTCAGGCTACTGCAACGCGGTGCTGCCCAACCCGTGGGATCCGACGGCCTCTGGCGTGGCCGCCGGTTCGGTGAAGCAGTAGCCACGCCCGCCGACAAGCGTAAACTCTGCCGAGGCTCCAGGAAGGATCCGGCATGCCGGCACGCACGGGACGGCAATACATCGAGGGGTTGCGGGCGCAGGAGCGCGAGGTCTGGCTCGGCGGGGAGCGGGTGCGCGACGTCACCAGCCATCCCGGGCTCGCGGGCGGCGTCAAGTCGATCGCGGCGCTCTACGACATGCAGCACGACCCGGCGCTGCGCGAGGCCATGACCTGCGCCTCGCCGACCAGCGGCGAGGCGATCGGCCGCTCGTTCGACGCGCCCACGACCCGCGAGGGCCTCGAGGCGCGCGGCCGCATGATGCTCAACTGGGCGCGCGCGACCTGCGGCATGATGGGGCGCTCGCCGGACTTCATGAACGTGAGCTACGCGGCGTGGGGCGCCGCCGCCGATTTCTTCGGCGACAAGCGCACCGAGTTCGGCCGCAACATGCGCAACTACGTGGCGTACATCCGCGAGAACGACCTCACGTTGACCCATGCGCTGATCAACCTGCAGCGCAGCCGGACGCGTCGGGCATGTTCAACCTCGAGGAAGGCACCGCGCTCCAAGTGATCCGCGAGACCGACGCCGGCATCGTCGTGCGCGGCGCGCGCATCCTCGCCACCTTGGGACCGATCTCCGACGAAATCGCGGTCTATTCGCCGCGGCTCGGCCGGCACACCGAGAATCACAGTCCGTTTGCCCTCCATTTTGCCATCCCGTGCGCCACCAAGGGTCTCAAGTTCCTGTGCCGCGACAGCTTCGACCTTGGCCGCTCGCACTTCGACCACCCCCTCGGCTCGCGCTTCGAGGAGATGGACAGCATCGTCTTCTTCGACGACGTGCTGGTGCCGTGGGAGCGCGTGTTCCTGCTCTATGACGTCGACCGGCTCAACCGGACCGCCCAGGTGACGCAGTCGGCCACCCATTCGGCGCATCAGGGCGCCGCCAAGAACCTCGCCAAGTGCGAGTTCGTGCTCGGCCTCGCGCTCCTGATGACCAAGGCGCTCGGCAACGGCCACCTGGCGCACACCGAGGAACGCGTCGGCGAGCTCATGTTGCAGACCGAGCTGATGCGCGGCTGCATGCGCGCCGCCGAGGCCGACGCGACGCTCAACCAGTGGGGTGTCATGACGCCGCGCGTCGTGACCATCGAGAGCACGCGCAACCTGTTCATGACTGCCTATCCGCGCATGATCGAGATCCTGCATCTCTTGGGCTCGAGCAGCTTCCTGCTGACCCCGAGCGAGGCCGATTTCGACGGCCCGCTCAAGGCCGACATCGAGCAGTACCTCGCCACCGACACGATGGCGGCCAAGGACCGCGTCAAGCTGTTCCGCCTGGCCTGGGACGTCGCGGGCAGCGCGTTCGGCAGCCGCCAGGTACTCTACGAGCGCTTCTTCGCCAGCGATCCGCTGACCCGTGCCCGCATCATGAGCGCGCTCTACGACAAGGACGAGGTCATGGACCGCGTGCGCGGGTTCCTGGACAGCAGCGACTGATTTCGTTCAGTCGTGGGCGGTCAGCAGCGGCTCGGCCGCCTTCGGCGACTCGATGTCCCACGCCTCACGGATGTTGAGGCCGGTCTTCATGAAATCGAACGCCGGCACCTCGGCATAGATCTCGATCTCGATGCCGTCGGGGTCGGGGAAGTAGATGCTCTTGGTGAAGCCGTGGTCGGTGCAGCGCACCGTGATGCCGTGCTCCTTTACCCGCCGATAGAAGCTCTGCACGGTCGCGACGTCCTCGGCGACGAAGGCGATGTGCTGGATGCCGGCGTGCTTGGGGCTCGCCGGCTCGCTGCACTGGTCGCCTTTGAAGGCCACCAGGTCGTGATGGTAGGCGTCGAAGCGGAAGAAGATGCCGCGGCCTGGATATTCCTTGCCGATCTTCATGCCGACGACGTCGCAGTAGAAGCGGCGGGTCGCCTCGAGGTCGCGTACCCGGATGGCCACGTGGCCGGTTCGCTGGATCGCCATGGCAACGTCTCCCTTGGCGCGGTGGTCGCTCTTGGGCGGCAGCCTAGCACGTCGGGCGGCGACGCGCAGCGGTGGCGCAACGGGCGGCTTCCCAAGCGCGGGCGGGGCCATCATGCTGAGCGTCGGCGCGGCAAATCGCGCGCATGACGGGGGACGGAAATGGCGGGCCAGCGGGACACGATCGAGGCGGATTTCGTGGTCATCGGGGCGGGCTCGGCCGGCTGCGCGCTGGCGGCGCGGCTCTCCGAGGACCCGGCGACCCGCGTTGTCCTGCTCGAGGCCGGCGGTGAGGACCGCAACCGCTGGATCCATATTCCGCTCGGCTTCGGCAAGACCTTCGCCGATCCGTCGGTCAACTGGTGCTACGAGACCGAGCCCGACCCGGGCGCCAACAACCGCAAGATCTTCTGGCCGCGCGGCAAGGTGCTGGGCGGCTCGTCGTCGATCAACGGCATGGTCTACATCCGCGGCCAGGCCGAGGACTTCGACTATTGGCGTCAGCTCGGCAACGCCGGCTGGTCGTTCCAGGACGTGCTGCCGCTGTTCAGGCGTGCCGAGCACCAGACGCGCGGCGGCGACGACTTCCACGGCACCAACGGGCCGCTGTGCGTGTCCGACGTCACCGAGCACGATCCGATCTGCGAGGCCTTCGTCGCAAGCGCGATGGCGCTCGGCTTTCCCCGCAACGACGATTTCAACGGCGCCAAGCAGGAGGGTGTCGGCTATCACCAGACGACCACGCGCAACGGCAAGCGCTGCTCGACCGCGGTCGGTTATCTGCGTCCGGCGATGGGGCGTCCCAATCTGCGCGTCATCACGCACGCGCTGACCGAGAAGGTCATCGTCGAGGGTGGGCGCGCCACCGGCGTCGCCTTCCGCGAGAACGGCCAGCCGCGCACCGCGCGCGCGGCGCGCGAGGTCATCGTGTGCGGCGGGGCGATCAACTCGCCGCAGATCCTGATGCTGTCGGGCATCGGCCCACGCGAGCAGCTCGCCCAGCACGGCATCGCCGTGGTCCAGGATATCCCCGGCGTCGGCAAGAGCCTGCAGGACCACTACTCGGCGCCGATCAAGCTCAAGTGCCGGCTGCCCATCACGATCAACGACGTGATGCTGAGCAACCTCAAGAAGGTCAAGGCGGGGCTCGAGTACTACATGTTCAAGCGCGGTGCCCTGACGATCGCGACCGCGCCGGCGGCGCTGTTCGCGCG
>JACQAI010000561.1 GCA_016195115.1 Pseudomonadota bacterium | reverse complement strand
TCCACGCTGACCACATACGCGCGCATCCGAGCGCGCCCGAAGCGCTGTTGAGCGTCGAGCAGCTCGGCCATGCGACCGCGCGATTGGGCGACTTCATCGATCAGCGTGGACGCCTGGTCGATGCGTTGCGTCGGCAGGTCGCGCAACCGCTCTGAGGGGGTCTCAGGCGTCGCGTCGTCGTTGAAGCGCGCTCGAGCCTGATCCGCGGCATCGCGTGAGCGCCATCATTCCGCCGGAATCAGCCGCGAGGATCGCGACGCCCGCTTGTGGGAGTCGAGATGCCGACGGCATGGCGCGTCGCCGACGCGCGCTATTTCCAGATCGCCGCTTTGGGCACCCTGGTGGTGCTCAGCATCGCATGGCTCGATTTCGGTGCGACGCCGCTCGGCACCGCCCTGGCGCTCGCCGGCGCCATCGGGACGCAGGTGCTGTGCACGCGGCTGTGGCGGCTGCCGGCGCTCGACCTGCGATCGGCGCTGATCACCGGCTTCTCCCTCAGCCTGCTGGTGCGCACCGACGCACCGATGCTGTACGCCGCCGCCGGCGCGGTCGCGATCCTGTCCAAGTTCGCGCTGCGGCTCGACGACAAGCACATCTGGAATCCGGCGACCTTCGCGATCGTGGCGCTGCGCTACGGCACCGAGCAGGTCTGGATCTCGCCCGGCCAGTGGGGAGCTGCGCTGTGGCTTGCGGCGCTGTTGGCGTTCCTCGGCGCGCTGGTGCTGCAGCGCTCGCGTCGCGTCGACACCGCGTTCTTCTTCCTCGGCGCCCACACGGCGCTGCTGTTGGCGCGCGCGGCCTGGCTGGGCGATCCCTGGGCGATCCCGCTGCACCAGCTGCAGAGCGGCTCGCTGCTGTTGTTCACCTTCTTCATGGTGACCGACCCGCGCACCACGCCGGACCATCGCGCCGGGCGTTTCGTCTTCGCCACTGCCGTGGCCGCGTTCGGCCATTGGCTCGCCTTCTTCGAGCAGATGCGCGAGGCGCTCTACCTCGCCCTGTTCGTGCTGGCGCCGCTGGTGCCGCTGCTCGACAGGACCTGGCGCGCGCCGCGCTTCGCCTGGGCCCTGCCGCGATGACGACCACAACAAGGAGACGACCGATGACCAAGTCCAGCTGGCGCATGAGTGTGGCGGTCGCGGCGATCGCCGGCCAGCTCGCGGTGACGGCGGCGCCGGCGTGGGCGTTCTGCGGCTTCTACGTCGCGCAGGCCGACGCCAATCTGTTCAACAAGGCGTCGAAGGTCGTGCTGGCGTGGGACGACGGCAGCATGGCGGTGACCATGGCGAGCGACTACCAGGGCGACCCCAAGGAGTTCGCCGTGGTGATTCCCGTCCCGACCTTCATCGAGCGCAAGCAGATCGGCATCGTCGAGACCAAGGTGATCGACCATCTCGACCGCTACACGGCGCCGCGCCTGGTCGAGTACCGCGACGAAGATCCGTGCGCGCCGCAGGTTCGCATGATGATGAGCGCGACCGCCGGGATGCCGCGGCCGGCGGCGGCGATGGGCGAGGTCAAGCGCCAGAAGGTCGTGGTCGAGGCCAGCTACGAGGTCGGCGAATACGACATCCAGATCCTGTCGGCGCAGGAGTCCGACGGCCTGATCGAATACCTTACCGACAACGGCTATCGGATTCCCGACGGCGCGTCGGATGTGCTCGGTTCCTACATCAAGCAGAAGATGCGCTTCTTCGTCGCCAAGGTGAATCTGGCGAGGATGAAACTTGAAGGCGCAGGATTCATCCGGCCCCTTCAGGTCCGCTACGAGTCCAAGAAATTCATGCTGCCGATCCGCCTCGGCACCGTGAATGCGTCGGGCCCACAGGACCTGATCGTCTACGCGCTGACCAGGCGCGGTCGCGTCGAGGCCACCAACTACCGCACGGTCAAGATCCCGAGCAACATGGACGTGCCGCTCTACGTCAAGGCGGCGTTCGGCGATTTCTACAAGGCGCTGTTCGAGCGCCAGGTCGCGCGCGAGGACATGCATGCGGTGTTCCTCGAGTACGCCTGGAACATGGGCTGGTGCGATCCGTGCGCCGCCGATCCCTTGTCGGTCGCCGAGATGAACCAGCTCGGCGCGCGCTGGCTCGACCCGAGCGAGCCGCGCCGCTTCGGCATGGCGGCATTCGCAACCCGGCTGCATGTGCGCTACGACGCGGCGCACTTCCCCGAGGACCTGCAGCTCCAGGAAACCAAGGACAGCACCAACTTCCAGGGCCGCTACGTGCTGCGCCACCCGTGGAGCGGCGCGGCCAGCTGCACGGCCGGCGATGCCTACTGGCGCGGCCTGCCGGCAAGGTTTGAAAAAGAGGCTCAAACGTTGACCGACCTCACGGGCTGGCAGCTCGCCGACGTCAAGCAGACCATGGAGACCACCGGTCAGTCGTTCGTGCCCAAGACCGAGGGCCTCGGCCCGTTCCTCGAGCGCCTGTTCCGCTGACGGCCGCCGCCGCGCCACGGCATTCCGCTATAGTTGGCCGTGCGAGCGTTGGGAGGTGACCCTGCGGATCAGCCGGCGCGCCGTTCTGGGCGGCGCCTTCTCGTCGGTCGTCCTCGGATCGGCATCCGCCGGCCGCGCCGCCGCCGCGGCGGATGGCGCGGGACTGCTCGATGCCGAGCGGGCCGCGATGGCGGCGAACGCCCGGGCGTTCATGGACGCCCACCGCGTGCCCGGCCTGTCGATCGCGATCGCGAAGGATCGCCGGCTGGTCTACCGCCAGGCGTTCGGACTGGCCGACCGCGAGGCGAATGCACCGCTGACCGTGGACCACGTGTTCCGGATCGCCAGCATCTCGAAGCCGATCACGTCGGCCGCGCTGTTCGTGCTGATCGAGCGCGGCAGGCTGCGGCTCGATGATCGTGTCCTGGGGGCCGGAGCGCTTCTGGGCACCGTGTACGGCGCGCCGCCCTATGCGTCAGGGCTCACCGACATCACGGTGGAGCACCTGCTGACCCACACCGCGGGGGGCTGGCCGAACGATGGCACCGATCCGATGTTTTCCAACCCGCAGTGGGATCATGCGCAGCTGATCGGTTGGACCCTGGACAACTATCGACTGAAGACGCCGCCCGGCACGGCCTATGCCTATTCGAACTTCGGCTACTGCCTGCTCGGCCGGATCATCGAGCGGCTGACCGGCCAATCCTACGCCGACCATGTCCGCGAGGCGGTGCTGACGCCGTGCCGCATCGTCGACATGAGGATCGCGGGAAACAAACGTTCGGATCACGCCCCGAACGAGGTCGCCTACTACAGCCAGGACGCCGTCGATCCTTACAGCCGGAACGTGGCGCGCATGGACTCGCATGGCGGCTGGCTCGCCACGGCCACCGATCTGCTCCGCTTCGCGGTGCGGCTGTCGGTCGAGCCGCATCCCGACGGCTTGCTCAGGCCCGAGACGGTCGCGGCGATGACGACGCCGTCGGCGGTCTACCCGCGCTACGCCAAGGGCTGGGCCATCAGCCCGTCGGGCAATTGGTGGCACACCGGGTCGCTGTCGGGCACGACGACCATCCTGGTGCTGACGCGCACGGGCTTTTGTTGGGCGGCGTTGTGCAATACCCGCGACAAAGACGGCATCCGTAACGCCCTCGACAAGCTGATGTGGCGCATGGTCGGCCAGGTCACCACGTGGCCGGCCGGTGATCCGCTTTAGCACCTCTCCCCGGGGTCCGGTTGCTATCGTACCGGCGCCGGCTGGGGGCGGCGGTCGACGACGGAGCGGGTCGCCAGTGGCGCGCTCAAGGTCGCGACGTGGGCCTTCACGGCGGCATCCTCGGCGCCGCCTTCGGCGATCTCGAGGGCATCGCCGTGCCAGGTCTTGGGCACGCCGTTGGCGTCGAACGTGACGTCCAACCGCCCGAGCGAGCGGCCGAAGGCGTCGGGCTGGGCGAGCAGCACGGGATGGCCCTTCGGCCCTTTGTGCACGGTCAGATAGCGTGCGACCTTGCCGCCGGCGGGGTCGGGCGCGGCGCCGACGATCACTGAGATGCCGTCGATCGCGGCGGCGATCTCGCGGTCGCGCTCGCGGCCGGCCTGGCTGATCGCGATCACCTTGTTGATGCCCATCATCTGCAGCTGCTCCATCCAGCGCTGCAGCGCGGTCTCGATGCGCTCGATGCGCACCACGCCGGCCGGTCGCGCGCGCTCGATCAGCTGCTCGCTCGAATAGCCGAGCAGCGCGATCTGCTCGCCGCCGACCACGGTCGCGAGGAAGGGATAGATGCGGTCGCGCATGTGCGGGTCGCGCTGGACGTCGACGTTGGCGCCGAGCAGCGGGAACCGCGCGGTCTGCTGGAATTGCGCCAGCATCTGGGTGCCGTCGACGAAATCGCGGTCACCGACCGTCATGGCGTCGAAGCCCATCAGGTTGAGGGTGTCGGAGATCGCCCGCTGCTTGTACTGGTCGTAGAACGGCGAGCCGGTCAACGCGTTGCCGGCGTTGACCACGACGACGTTGCCGCCGCCGGCGCGCTCGGCCTTGATGCGCGCGGCGAGCCGCGCGGCACCGCCGTAGCAGCGCCGCGCCTGGTGGTCCTCGGCGGCGCAGGCGGCGCCAGCCTCGGTCACCGGCTCGAGGCGCGAGCGCAGATCGCTGACATGCAGAACGGTAAGGCGGTACTCGGCGGCCGGGGCCGGCGTCGCACCGAGCGTGACGGTGGCGACAAAACCGACGAGCGCGACGAGCAGAAATCCGGCGAGCGCGACGGCGGTCAGGCTGACGCCGCGATCCGCGGCGCTGGAGACACGGTGCATGGTTTCCTCGGCAGGGGCGACAGGCGCGCGCGACCGCGCCGCCGTGGCAAACAGCCCCGGCGGTTCGGCATGCATTCGATTGTCGTGGGTTGCATCGCTGATGTTGTAGCGCGTGTCGAACGACGTCATGCCCGGATTGCCAAAATTTAATCTGCACTCGACCTTGATTGTGTGCACCGGCAAGCCGCACGAACGCGTCCTTGATCGCAGTCTCGGGCGCCAGTCGTTAAGAAAAAAATTTGCGCGAGATTTGTCTCTGTAATGTTTGCGCACCGCGATCGCGCGTCGCGGCAACGCCGCGGCGCGCGCGATCGCCCTCTTGGGGGATGTGGGGATGGGAGGGGATGGCAGGGGTGGCGCTCCACTGCCGGTAAAGAATTGTCGCGGCGAGCAGCAGCGAGCCGGACAAACCGTCTATGAAGTGATAGGCGCTGCGCGCCAACCCATCACGGAACGGCCGGTGGAGCGCCACCCCTGCCATCCCCTCCCATCCCCGCATCCCCCAAAGGGGACGTGAAGCGCGCTCCGACGTACGCGGTGGTGCGTCGGCGCTTACAGGTCGCGGCGCGTCAGACTGTAGGTTTGCCCGGTCGGGCCGGTGGCCGGCTGGGTCGCGAGGAACAGCGCCAGGGGCACGACGTCGGCCGCGTCCTTGAGCCATTCGGCGCTGCCGACCGCGGCGCGCAGTGCGTCCTCGTGGCCGGCGGTCATGGCGGTGCGGACCGGCCCGGGGATCAGCTCGTTGACGCAGATGCCATGCGCCACCAGCTCCTGCGCCAGCACGCGCGTCAGCATGTTGAGCCCTGCCTTCGAGGCGGCGTAGGACGACCGCGCCGGCAGCGCGCGGTGACCCATGCCGGATCCCATGACGATGATCTTGCCGCCGCCGCGGGCGCGCAGATGCGGGATCGCCGCCTTGGCGGTGTGATAGGCGCCGATCAGGTTGACCTCGATGATGTGCCGCCAGACTCCCGGGTCGGAGTCCTCGACCGACACGTTGGCGGTATCGGTCCCGGCATTGGCGACGACGATGTCGAAGCCGCCGTGCGCCGCCGCGGCGCGCGCCAACGCGGCCACGATCGCCGCGTAGTCCGTGACATCGGCGGCATAGGCGGCGGCGCGCCCGCCGCTCGCCGCGATGCGCGCGATGGTCTCGTCGAGCTCGCCCTGCGAGCGCGCGCAGCAGGCCACCACGGCGCCGGCCTCGGCGTAGCCCAGCGCGATCGCGCGTCCGATGCCGCGCCCGGCACCGGTCACCACGGCGACCTTGCCGGCCAGGGGGAGGACAGTCGGCATCCCGCATCATAGCGTGCTTGCGGTGCGGCTGGTGCGATTTGGGCTGCGCCGGCATTATGATGCGCGGGCGGGCCATGCCCGGCGTGGGGAGGAGCGATGATCGACAAGCGCGTGGCGACGATTGCCGAGGCGATGGCCGGGATCCCCGACGGCGCGACCGTGCTGGTCGGCGGCTTCGGCGCGGTCGGCCAGCCCAACGCCCTGATCGATGGGCTGATCGAGCAGGGCGCCGGCGGCCTGACAATTGTCGCCAACAATGCCGGCGTTGGGCACGTTGGGCTGGCCCGGCTGATGGAGCTCGGCCGGGTGCGCAAGATCGTGTGCAGCTTCCCGCGCAGCTCGGACTCCTCGGTGTTCGAAGGCCTCTACCGCGCCGGCAAGATCGAGCTCGAGATCGTGCCGCAGGGCACGATGGCCGAGCGCATGCGCGCGGCGGGCGCCGGCGTGCCGGCCTTCTTCACCGCCACGGCGGTCGGCACCAAGCTGGCCCAGGGCAAGGAGACCCGCGAGATCGACGGCCGCACCTACGTGCTCGAGTGCGCGCTGCCCGGGGACGTCGCGCTGGTCGAGGCCTGGGAGGCCGACCGCTGGGGCAACCTGACCTTCCGGCAGAGCGGGCGCAACTTCAACCCCGTGATGGCGATGGCCGGCAAGACCACCGTGGTGCAGACCCAGCACCTGGTCGAGCTTGGCGAACTCGACCCCGAGCGGGTGGTGACGCCCGGCATCTTCGTGGACCGGGTGCTGCACGTGCCTTACGGTGACCCCACGGGATTTTAGGAGACCAGGCGATGACCGATACCGTCGCGACGATGACGCCGCTGAGCCGCACCCAGATGGCCCAGCGGCTCGCCCACGACATCCCGGAAGGCTGGTACGTCAATCTCGGCATCGGCATGCCGACCCAGGTCGCCGACTGCGTGCCGGCCGGGCGCGAGGTGATCTTCCACTCCGAGAACGGCGTGCTCGGCATGGGTCCGGCGCCGGCCAAGGACGCCGTCGAGCCCTGGATGATCAATGCCGGCAAGCAGTACGTCACCCTGGTGAAGGGCGGCGCCTACGTCCACCACGCCGACAGCTTCGCGATGATCCGCGGCGGCCATCTCGATCTGTGCGTGCTGGGCGCGTTCGAGGTCGCGGAGAATGGCGACATCGCCAACTGGGCGACCTCGGAGAACGACACCGCGCCGGCGGTCGGCGGCGCCATGGACCTGGCAGCAGGTGCAAAACGTCTGTGGGTCATGATGGACCACACGACCAAGGACGGCCGGCCCAAGCTGGTGAAGCGCTGCAGCTATCCGCTGACCGCCCTCGGCGCGGTCAGGCGCGTCTACACCAATCTCGCGGTGCTCGACGTCACCCCGAACGGCTTCGCGGTGGTCGAGATGTGCCCGGGCCTGAGCTTCGCCGAGCTGCAGGCGCGCACCGAGGCCGAGCTGCACAAAGCGGGGTGAGCGCGGCGGGCGGCGCCGATCGGCGCTCCGATCAGCCCTTCACGGCGGCGGCGGTGAGGCCCTTCACGAAGTAGCGCTGGAAGAAGATGAACAGCGCCGCGATCGGGATGGTCGCCACCGTCGAGGCCGCCATCGCGGCGCCCCACATCGGTTGGCCGAGATAGGGCTGCGTGTAGGTGGTGAGGCCGACCGACAGCACGTTCAGCGCCTTGTCCTGCACGATCACGAGCGGCCACAGGAAGTTGCCCCAGGACCAGATGAAGACGATGATGGCGAGGCTCGCCAGCGCCGGCAGCAGCAGCGGCAAGGCGATCTGCAGGAAGATGCGGAACTCGCTCGCGCCATCCACCCGCGCCGCTTCGAGCAGCTCGTCCGGCAGGTCGGCCGCGTACTGGCGCATCATGAACACGCCGAAGGCGTTCATCATCCCGGGGATCAACAGGCCGGGGTAGGAGTTCTCCCAGCCGAACGCCTTGACCTCGATGAACAGCGGCACGACCAGGATCTGGAACGGCACCATGATGGTCGACAGCACCGCGAGGAACAGCACGGCGCGGCCGGGAAAGCGGTACTTGGCGAAGCCGAAGCCGGCGAGCGCGCCGAAGAACACCGTGACGCCGACGTGCGACAGCGCATAGAGCCAGGAGTTGAGGAAGTAGGTCCACATCGGCGCGATTTCGGCGGCGAGGCGGAACTGCGCGAGGCCCTGGAAGTCCCAGGGGATGAGGTGCATCGGGATCGCCTGGATCTCGGCCTCGGCCTTGAAGGCGGAGGTCGCCATGAACCAGATCGGGAAGGCGAACAGCACCGCCATCCCCAGCGCGATGACGGTTCGCATGGGACGCCTAGGCACGGCGGTTGAACCAGAGCTGGACCAGGGTGACCGCCATGATGAGGGCGAACATCACCACCGAGACCGCCGCCGCGTCGCCCATGCGGAAATACTGGAAGCCGTATTTGAACACGAGCAGCCCGAGCACCAGGGTGGAGTTGGCCGGCCCGCCCGGATCGGTCGGCAGGACGTATTGCAGCGCGAAGGTCTGGAACGCGTTGATCGAGGACAGCGCCGCGACCAGCACCGCGGTGGCGCGCAGCTGCGGCAGGTCGACGTGCCAGAAGGTGCGCACGGACCCGGCGCCGTCGATCGCGGCCGCCTCCCGGATCTCAGGCGGGATGGCAGCGAGGCCGGCGAGCCAGATCATCATGAAGAACGGAATGATCGCCCAGTCATGCACGGCGATCATCGAGAACGGCGCGAGCGCCGCGTCGGCCAACCAGCGGATCTCCGTGATGCCCCACCAGCCGCCGGTGAGCGAGGTCATTACGCCGTTCGGGTGCAGGAGCAGCCGCCAGACCACGGCGATCACCACGACCGGCGGCAACACCGGCAGGAAGAAGGCAGCCTTCAGCACGTCGCGCCCACGGAACGCCTGGTCGAACACCAGGGCCGCCAGCAGCGACAGCACCCAGACCGGCACGGTCGCACCCAGCACGAAAACCAGCGTATTGGCGAGGGCGTGGCGGAACAGGCGGTCGGCGAAGAGATTGACGAAATTGTCCAGTCCGACCCAGATCGGCGGGCTCAACAGGTCATAGTCGGTGAAGCTCAGCCACAGGCCGAACAACGTCGGGAACAGGTTGAAGGTGGCGAAGAAGGCCACGACCGGGAGGACGAAAATCAGGCCCCACCATTTGTAGTGGAACCGCACCCCGCCCGGCCGCCGCGTCATGCCCCCGTCACTTCACCAGCGTGGCGGCTCGCGCGCGTTCGCGGTTCATCACCGCGTTGACCTCCTCGTTCATGACCGGGAGCACCGCGTCGATCGTCTCGCCCTGCACCAGCTTGTCTCGCCCGCGCAGGATGGCGTCGAGCACCTGGGCATAGCCGACGACGCGCGGCGAGAACTTCGCCTTCTTCAATTCGGCGACAAAGAACGGCGCGGCGGCATTGGCCTTGTACGCCGCGCTGTCGGTCACTTCGCTACGGGGCACAAACAATCCGGCGCCGGCGAACAGGTCGGCGGCATGGTCGGTGTAGAAGCGCGCGAGCTTCCAGGCGGCCTTCTGCACCGCGGGCGCGGC
>JACQAI010000560.1 GCA_016195115.1 Pseudomonadota bacterium | reverse complement strand
TCAGCGTGCTATCCTGCTCCAGGGCGACGAGGGATTTCTTCAGGTCATTCGTAACGGCCATGGGGAAAACTCCATCGAGGGTTTGACAGCGCCGATGGTGCCATCACCCTCGTCGCCTCCCCATAGCATCTGGATCCCGGCTTTCGCCGGGATGACGGATAGAGTGAGACGAGGCTCGGGCCGGGACATGCAGCCGCCGATTACACTATATTAACCTCGATCGTGATTGCCTTCGATCGAGCGGCAAGGGCTCGGAAATCCCCATGGCGAGCGACGTCACCGTAGCGCGGCAGGCAGCGATCACGGAGACGATCGACTTCGCCTTCTATCCGCGCATTCCCGAGATCTCGCTCGAGCTGACCAACCTCTGCAATCTGACCTGTCCGTACTGCGCCAACCCCGCCCTGACGCGCCCCAAGGGCACGATCGAGTGGGAGCTGCTCGAGAAGATCGTCGACGAAAGCGCGCACGGGCGCCTGAGCATCAATTGGCTGCACGGGGTCGGCGAGCCGCTGCTGTGGAAGCGCCTCGAGGACGTGATCCGGCTGGTGCGCGGCCGCGACGCCGGCGCGGCGTCGTTCGCGACCAACGGCACCTTGTTGTTCGAGGACCGTGCGCGGGCGTTGCTCGACGCCGGGCTCACCCGCATCTACATCTCGATCGATACGCTCGATCCCGAAGTCTACAAGGCGACGCGCGGCGGCAACCTCCGCAAGGTGGTCGACAACATCCAAGCGCTGATCCGCGTCGCCCCTTCCGACTTCATGATCCGCATCGCGCTGATGGATCATCGCGACTACCGCCTCACCCAAATCGAGCGCCAGCGCTTCCAGGAGACGTTCGGCGACCGGCCCAACGTGATCCTGGCCGACGTCACCAATGCCTTGATGCCGAGCGCGCCGTCGGACTACCGAGTCGAGACCGGCGGCCGGGTCAACGGCTGCTTCGCGCCGCTGTCCTACCTGTTCGTCAACAAGGACGGCATCGCGTCGCTGTGCTGCGCCGACCAGGACAGCCTGCATCCGCTGGGCGACATTCACGACCGGTCGATCCACGACATCTGGTACGACCCGCGCAACCAGACCACGTTCCGCAACATCGCCATCGGCGCGCATGCCTGCCCGTCGGTGTGCACGGAACGCTGCATTCTCAACCAGCCGAAGACCGGACCGAACCTGGGGACCATGGTCGGCTACACGCTGCCGTTCGAGACCGGCCGGGCGCTGCTGATCGACCTCATGGACCGCAACGACATCGCCGCGGCGGCGGAGCTGGCCATCGCGTTGAACAGCCGCGACCCGCTGGACCCGACGATCGGCCGCATGATGGTCGACCTGCGGTCGCTCAGCGCGCCGGCGGCACCCGCGCCGCATACCCCCGGCGCATCGATCCTGTGATCAAACGCCCACGACGGTGATGTGGTCGGCCGGCTGGCCGGCGTGCCAGCGCGCCCACGCCGCTTCGTAGCCGCGTTCGAGCGCGCGCACGAAGCGCTCGAGGTCGAACAGCGGCGCGGTCGCGCGTTTGGCGGCAAGCTCGGCGCGCAGGCGTCCGAGCGCGCCGCGGTCGCGCCCCAGCTGCAGGATGGTCCGGGCGTAGCCGTCGAGATCGCGGGTGACCAAGCTCTCGAGCGCGGCGGCGCGCAGCACGCTGGCGGCGACCCGGCCGGCGAACCCCTGCCCGGCCAGCGCGACCACCGGCAAGCCGGCGAACAGCGCGCCGCTGGCGGTGCTGTGGCCGCCATAGGGAAACGTATCGACGAACAGGTCCGCCGCCGCCAGCGCGCCGAGAAACTCGCGCATCGGCACGCGGCGCGCGAACACCAGCCGCTCGGCCGCGACGCCGTGCGCGGCGGCGGCATTCGTCAGGTTGTGCCGCGCGGCACCGGCGCCGTCGGCGAGCCACAGCACGGCGTCGGGCAGCGCGCGCAGCGCTTGCATCCAGACCGCGAACACCGGCGGCGTGATCTTCCAGTGCGGCACCAGCGCGGCCAGCACGAGCGCGCCCTCGGGCAGGCCGAGCTCGTCGCGCGTCGGCCGCGCGCTCGGGATCAGCGCCGGATCGAACGGCTGATGCGTGCCGGGCAGGCGCAGGATCTTCTCGGTGTACCAGCGCTCGTCGCCCGGCGGCACCGTGACGTCGTCGGCGATCACGTAGTCGACGAACGCGCTGCCGCTGGTCCCGGCGTAGCCCAGCCACTGCAGCTGCACCGGCGCCGGCCGCGCCGCCAGGGCCTCGCTGCGGCCGTCGCGCGTCCAGCCGTTCATCTCGATCAGCACGTCGACGCGATCGGCTGCGATGCGGGTCGCGACCTGCTCGGGCGTCAGGCCCGAGACATCGGCGTAGCCGGCGACCGCGGCGCGGATCCGCTCGGTGGTCGGGTCGACGCGGCGGCCGAGCTGATAGGCGTGCACGGCGAAGCGCGCGCGGTCGTGGCGCTCGATCACCGCGGCGAGCAGCAGGCCGATGATGTGGCCGCGCAGGTCGCTCGACAGGTAGCCGATGGTCAGGCGCCCCGGTGACGTGGCGGGCGCCGTCGCGGGCCGAACGTGACGGCGCGCCGCGACGCCGCCGGGAAAGGCCTGGCCGAGCACGTGGGCGGTGAAGTGCCGGCCGGCCGCGAGGACCAGCGCCGGATCGTCGGCGAAGCGCACCGCCGCGAGCGGCGTCACCGGCGTGCCGGCCTGGATCGCCGCGATCAGGCGCGGCGTCAGGCGCGCGAGCTCGGGCCACGCCGCGAGGTCGGCCTGGGCCTGGACCAGCTCGGCGATCGCGGTGTGGTCGGGGCGATGCGCGACGACGGCCTCCAGATGCGGCAGCGCCGCCGCGACGTGGCCCTGGGCGAACAGGAACTGGCCGAGCGCGGCGCGCGCCTCGAGATTGTCGGGCTCGAGCGTCAGCGCCCGCTGCCACAGCCGGATCGCGTCCTGGGGGTCGCGCGTGCCGACCAGCGTCGCCAGGTTGTGGAGCACCGGCACGTTGTCGGGCAGCTCGGCGAGGATCGCGCGGTAGACCGCCTCGGCGCCGGCGCGGTCGCCGGCGCGCGCGCGCGTCCGCGCCTCGTCGAAGCGCGGCTGCAGGCGCTGGGCGCTGAGGGTCGCGAGCGCGGCGGCCGCGCCCGGATGGTCGGGCGCCCGTGCGATCAGCTCGGCGAACGCCGCCTCGGCCGCGGGATCGTTGCGGCGCGCCAGCAGGCAGGCGCGGTTGTAGCGCGCGTCGAGGTAGCCGGGGTCGAGCGCCAGCGCGCGGCCGTAGGCCGCCAGGGCGTCGTCCGCCCGCTCGAGCCGCTCGAGCGTGAAGCCGTGGTAGCCGTGGATGCGGCCGCTGTCGGGCAGCAGCGCCGCCAAACGCTCGATCACCGGCAGGGCGCCGGCGAAATCGCCGGCCGCGACCAACGCGAGAAAGCGCTCCAGCAGGGCGCTGGCCGGATCGGTCGCGGGGGGCACGGCGGGTGGCGGCATCGAGCCTCGGCAAGGGCGCCCGAAAGCGCCCCCGAGACTACCATAAAGGCGGCCCCGGCCGGGCCGTCCACGCGTCCCGCCGGACCCCCGCAAACCCCAGGTTTCGCGCGGTTTTCGTCGCCTTGACAGGCCCCGACCCCGACTTCTATGGTGCGGCGCCATTTCGGCCGGACGGACCGCCAAATCCGGACGGTCGAGGGACCTCGGGTGCAAGCATGACCGGTGGCGGGTCTCCCGGAGACGACTTCGACGCCCGCCTCGAGCGGGCGCGAGCTGAACGGGAGGCGACGACCAAGCCGGCAAGCAGCGGGCCCGGGTCCCGGCCTCCGATGGGCAGCGGTTTCCGCATCGGCGTGGACGTCGCGGCGGCCCTGGCGGTCGGTCTGGGCATCGGCTATCTGCTCGATGTCTGGCTCGGCACCAAGCCGTGGCTGCTGGTGGTGTTTTTTTTCCTCGGTGCCGGCGCGGGCATCCTCAATGTCTACCGCGCGGTGATGGGGATGGGGTATCAGGTCGGCTTCCGCAAATCGGGCGGAAACCACGACAAGGCGCCGCCCGAGCGGCGCGACGACGGGTAGAAGGGATCGAGGTTGGCCGCCGCAGAGCATCACGCCGCCGGACCGCTGGAGCAGTTCTCGATCGAGCCGCTGATCCCGCTCAACATCGGCCGCTACGACGTGTCGTTCAGCAACTCCGCGGCCTTCATGGTGCTGGCCGCCGTGCTGATCGCCCTGCTCATGACCTCGTCGGTCAAGCGCGGCGCGCTGGTGCCGGGCCGCCTGCAGTCGATCGCCGAGCTGCTCTACGAGTTCGTCGCCGGCATGGTGCGCGACAACGCCGGCCCCGAGGCGCGCAAGTTCGTGCCCTTCGTCTTCACGCTGTTCATGTTCATCCTGCTCGGCAACCTGCTCGGCATGATCCCCTACACCTTCACGTTCACGAGCCACATCATCGTCACGTTCGCCTTGGCCCTTACCGTGTTCGTCATGGTGACGATCCTCGGCATCGTGCTGCACGGCTTCCACTTCTTCAGCCTGTTCGTGCCGCACGGCGTGCCCAAGGTGCTGCTCCCCCTGCTGGTGCCGATCGAGATCCTGTCCTATTTGACCCGCCCGATCAGCCTGTCGATCCGCCTGTTCGCCAACATGATGGCGGGCCACACCATGATGGCGGTGTTCTCCGGCTTCGCGGTGTCGATGGGCGTGGCGCTCGGCTGGCTGGTCGGCATCGCACCGCTGCTGCTCGTCATCGCGCTGACCGGGTTCGAGATCCTGGTCGCGGCGATCCAGGCCTACGTGTTCGCTATCCTGACCTGCCTCTATCTCCGGGACGCGATCGAGCTGCATTAGGCGGCGCGCTCGAGCCCACCCTCGCAACGACGACGACGGAAGGACAAACCATGGATCTCGTCTCCGCCAAGATGATCGGTGCCGGCCTCGCGGTGATCGCGCTCGCCGGCGTCGGTATCGGGATCGGCAACATCTTCGGCAACCTGGTCGCCTCGATCGGCCGCAACCCGGCGATCCGCGACACCGTGTTCCCGATCGGCATCCTGGGCTTCGCGCTGACCGAAGCCATCGCGCTGTTCGCGCTGCTGATCGCGTTCCTGATCCTGTTCACCTGAGCCTCGGCGGCTGCCGGAACCGGTAGACGCGGCGTCATGCCCCAGCTCGATCCCTCGACCTTCCCGACCCAGCTGTTCTGGCTCGCGGTCGTCTTCGTCGTGCTCCTTATCGTGATGGCACGGGTCGGCTTGCCGCGCGTGCGCGCGGTGATCGAGACCCGCGCCGCCAAGATCGACGGCGACCTCGCCGCGGCGTCCGACGCGCGCGGCCACTCGGAGACGCTGCTCGCCGAATATGAGAAGGCGCTGGCGGCGGCGCGTGCCGACGCCCAGGCGACCGTGCGCACGATGATGGACGCGATCGCCAAGGACCAGACGCAGCGCGAGCACGCGCTGATGGAGCAGCTCACCGTCGAGGCACGCTCGGCCGAGGCGCGCATCGCCGCGGCCAAGACCGCCGCGCTCGCCAACGTCCGCCAGATCGCCACCGAGACCGCCGAGGCGGCGACGGCGCGCCTGGTCGGCGGTCCGCTGCCGGCGGCCGAGGTCGAGGCCGCGGTGGCGCGCGTGCTGGCGGAGCGGCGCGCATGATGCACCTGCTCCTCGAGCACGAATTCTGGGTCCTGCTCGGCTTCATCATTTTCGTCGGCCTGATCTGGAACAAGGCGCGCCTGGCGCTCGCCGGCGGCCTCGATGCGCGCGCCGAGCGCATCCGCCAGCAGATCGCCGAGGCCGAGACGCTGCGCGCCGAGGCCGAGGCGATGCTGCGCGACGCCGAGCACCGCCACCGGGCGGCGGTCCAGGAGGCTGCGGCGATGCTCGCGGCGGCGACCCGGGAGGCCGCGCGCCTCAAGGATCAGGCGATCCGCGACATCGCAGCGCTGCTCGACCGGCGGCGCCACGCCGCGGTCGAGAAGATCGCCCAGGCCGAAGCCGCGGCGATCGCCGAGGTCCGGCAATTCGCGGTCGACGTCGCGATCGCGGCGACCCGGCAGGTGCTCACCGCCCAAGTCCAGGGCGCGCTTGCCGAGCGCATGATCGATCAGGCGATCGGCGAGCTGCCGCGTCGGCTCAGCTGATCGCCGACCAGGGCTAGCGGGGAAAATCAGGTGGCAGATATGACGATCAAGTCCCACACCATCACGTACAGCCTGGCCAAGGGCCAGACGACGAGCGGCTTCCTGATCGCCCAGAACGACGCGGTGATCGGCTTCGCGTTCGGCGATCCGATGGGGCGGCTGACCTTCTTCTCGTTCGATCTGCGGCTCAAGGAGCTCGAGAAGATGGCGTTCCGCTCGATCGAGGACATCGAAGGCTCGCTGATGACCTACCTCGAGGCCCGCTCGAACACGCCCGAGCCCAAGCGCGAACCCGTCAACGTCGGGTGACTCAGAGGACGGACGACAGAGGACAGACGACAGATCGCTCTGTCGTCTGACATCCGTCCTCGGTCGTCTGCGCCCTACTCCGCCGCCTTCAGGGGCTCCGGCGGCCTCCAGCGCAGCACGGGTTTGCGGGCGGCAGCGGTTTCGTCGAGGCGGCGGCGCGGGGTCAGGCGCGGGGCGGCGTGGAAGTGGTCCTGGTCGCCGGCCTTGGCGCGGCGCGCCAGGGCGCGCAGCACGGCGATGAACTGGTCGAGCGCCTGGCGGCTCTCGGTCTCGGTCGGCTCGATCAGGAGCGCGCCGTGGACGACCAGCGGGAAGTACATGGTCATCGGGTGGAAGCCCTCGTCGATCAGCGCCTTGGCGAAGTCGAGGGTCGAGACCCCGGTGTCCTTGAGGAAATCGTCGTCGAACAGCGCCTCGTGCATGCACGGGCCGTCGAACGCCGGGCTTAGATCGTCCCGCAAGTTCGCGAGCAGGTAGTTGGCGTTGAGCACGGCGTCGGACGCGACCTGGCGCAGTCCGTCGGCGCCGTGGCTCATCATGTAGCTGAGCGCGCGCACGAACATGCCCATCTGG
>JACQAI010000559.1 GCA_016195115.1 Pseudomonadota bacterium | reverse complement strand
CTTTGATTCGCCGGTGATCTGCGAGTACCTCGACAGCCTGCACGGCGGCGCAAAAATGTTCCCGGCGAGCGGGCCGGCGCGCTGGGCGGCGCTGCGCCGCCAGGCGACCGCCGACGGCATCCTGGATGCCGCGATCCTGACGCGCTACGAGGCGCTGCGCCCGGAGACCATCCGGTGGTCGGACTGGACCGACGGCCAGATGGCCAAGGTGCGCGGCGCGCTGGGCGCGCTCGAGCTCGACGCCGACAAGCTCGGCAGCACGGTCGACATCGGCACCATCACGATCGGCTGCGCGCTCGGCTACCTCGACTTCCGCTTCCCCAGCGAAGGCTGGGCCAAGCGCTGCCCCAAGCTGGCGAAGTGGTACGAGGGCTTTTCCGCCCGCCCGTCGATGAAAGCGACCGTGCCGCAGGGCTGAGGAAAGATTTTAGCGCGGAGGACGCGGAGGATGCGCAGAGGTCGCGGAGGAAAGGAATTGCGCGCGTAGCGCGCTTGATCTTCCTCTGCGTCCCCCGCGCATCCTCCGCGTCCTCTGCGCTAAGACCTTCGCTACTCGGCCGCCTTTCCGAACGTCCAACCCTTGCCGGGGGCGGCGTCGAACAGGGCGCGGGTGTAGTCGTGGCGCGGGTTGGCGAACACGTCGGCGGCCGGGCCGTATTCGACGACCTGGCCCTTGAGCATCACGGCGACCGAGTCGCAGACCTGCGCGGCGACACGCAGATCGTGGGTGATGAACAGCATGGCGAGGTCGAAGCGCCGCTTGACGTCGTCGAGCAGCGCCAGCACCTGGGCCTGGACCGAGACGTCGAGCGCGGACACCGGCTCGTCGGCGACCAGCAGCGCCGGCTCCATGGCGAGCGCGCGGGCGATGCAGATGCGCTGGCGCTGGCCGCCCGAGAACTGGTGCGGATAGCGGTCGATCGCCGCTTCATCGATGCCGACCAGCTCGAGCAGGTCGCGCGCGCGGGTCCAGGCTTCGGCGCGCGGGGTGCCGAAATTGATCGGCCCCTCGACGATCGAGCGGCCGACCGTGCGGCGCGGATTGAGCGAGCGGTAGGGGTCCTGGAAGATGATCTGGATGCGCCGGCGATGGCGACGCAGCCGCCCGGCCGAGAGTTTGGCGATCGCCTGGCCGTCGAGCGTGATCTCGCCGCTGGTCGGCTCGATCAGGCGGGCGACGCAGCGCGCCACGGTCGACTTGCCCGAGCCCGACTCGCCGACGATGCCGAGGGTCTCGCCGCGCCGCACCGTCAGGCTGACGGAATCGGCGGCGCGCACCTCGCGCGCGGCCTGCAGCCAGCCGCTCGACTTGTAGACCTTGGTGAGCCGCTCGATCGCCAGCACGACGGGTGCCGCGCCGATCGGCGCGCGCGCCTTCGGCAACACGCTCGGCACCGCGGCGATCAGCATGCGGGTGTAGGGGTGCTGCGGCCGCGCCAGCACGTCGCGGGTCGGGCCGGTCTCGACGATGAAACCGTCCTTCATCACCGCGACGCGGTCGGCGATCTCGGCGACGACGCCGAAATCGTGGGTGATGAACAGCACGCCGCTCTGGTGCTCGGCCTGGATGGTTTTGATCAACCTCAGAATTTGCGCTTGCGTCGTGACGTCGAGCGCGGTGGTCGGCTCGTCGGCGATGATCAGCGCGGGCTCGAGCGCGAGCGCCATCGCGATCATGATGCGCTGGCGCTGGCCGCCCGACAGTTGGTGCGGGTAGGCACGCCCGAGCCGCTCCGGGTCGGGCAGGCGCACGGCGTTCAAGAGCTCGAGGATGCGCGGCGCGCGCGCGCCGCCGGTGGCAGCGCCGTGGGTCTCCAGAACCTCGGCGATCTGGTCGCCGACCGGGATCACCGGATTGAGCGCGGTCATCGGCTCCTGGAAGATCATCGACATGCGGCTGCCGCGCAGCGCGCGCAGGCGTTGCGGCGTCGCGGTCAGGAGCTCTTCGCCCTGGAGGCGGACCTCGCCGGATGTCGGCACCAGCTGGCCCTTGGGCAGCAGGCCCATGATCGAGAACGCGGTGACCGACTTGCCCGAACCCGACTCGCCGACGACGCAGACGATCTCGCGCGGCGCGACCGCGAGGTCGATGGCCTCGATCGCGTTGGGCCGGTCGGCGCCGGCCGGCAGGCGCACGGTCAGGCCGCGCACCTCGAGGACCGGACTTGTCACAGGCGCTTGGCCAGCCGGGGGTCGAGGGTGTCGCGCAGCCCGTCGCCCATCATGTTGATGGCGAACACGGTGACGGCGAGGCAGACGCCGGGAAAGAAGATCGTCCACGGCGCGATCTGAAACACGCGGCGGCCCTCAGCCATCATGTTGCCCCAGGTCGGGATCTCGGTCGGCACGCCGGCGCCGAGGAACGACAGGATGGCCTCGGTCAGCACCGCGGCGGCGGCGATGTAGGTGCCCTGGACGATCAGGGGCGCGATCGTGTTGGGCAGCACGTGGCGCCACAGGATCAAAGGCAGGCGCGTGCCCGAGGCGATCGCGGCCTCGACGTAGGGCTCCTCGCGGATGGTCAAGACTACCCCCCGCACCAAGCGGGCCACCCGCGGGATCTCCGGGATCGTGATCGCGACGATGACCGTGGTCAGGCTGGCCTTCGACAGCGCGATCATGGCGATCGCCAGCAAGATGCCGGGGATCGCCATCAGGCCGTCCATCACGCGCATCACGATGGCGTCGAGCAAGCGCACGTAGCCGGCGACCAGGCCTATGGTCGTCCCCAACAGCAAGGCCAAGGTCGCCACCGTGACGCCGACGAACAGCGAGATGCGCGCGCCGTAGACGACGCGCGAGTAGTTGTCGCGGCCGAGCGCGTCGGAGCCGAACCAGTACGCGGCCGACGGCGCGCGCAGGCGGAACCGCGGCTTGAGGAACTCGGGATCGACGGTGTGGAGCCAGGGCGCCAGCGCCGCGACCACGACCAGGACCGCCAGCACGACGGCGCCGGCGATCACCGCCGGGTTGCGGCGCAGCTGACCGAACAACCCGACCCGACGAGGCTTGGCCAGCAGGGCCTCGCCGGACGGTGCCAGCACGGTCAATAGCGGATCCTCGGATCGAACACGGTGTAGGCGAGGTCGATGCCCAGGTTGATGAACACATAGGCCGCCGAGAACACCAGGATGACGCCCTGGATGATCGGGTAGTCGCGCGCCAGCACGGCGTCGACCGTGAGGCGGCCGAGGCCGGGAATGTTGAACACGCTCTCGGTCACGACGACGCCGCCGATCAAGAGCGCGATGCCGATGCCGATCACCGAGACGATCGGCACCGCGGCGTTGCGCAGCGCGTGGTGGACCAGCACGCGGCGCTCGCTGACCCCCTTGGCGTGGGCGGTGCGGATGTAATCCTCGGTCAGGATCTCGAGCACGCTCGCCCGGGTCATGCGCGCGATCAGGGCGATGAAGATCACGCTCAACGTCAGGGTCGGCAGCACGAGGTGGCTAAGGAAGAGGCCGATGCCCTCGGTGATCGGCACGAAGCCCTGCACCGGCAGCAGCCGCAGCCACAGCGCGATGGCGTAGATCCAGCCGTAGCCGAGCACGAACACCGGCACCGAGAAGCCAACCACCGACAGGCCCATGACACTGCGGTCGATCCAGGTGCCGTGCTTCCAGGCGGCGACCACGCCGAGCGGCACCGCGACGATCACGGAGAACACGATCGTGGTCGTGGCCAGCGACAAGGTCGGCCCGAAGCACCGGCCGATCGTCGCCGACACCGGCTGCAGCGACAGCAGCGAGTTGCCCAGATCGCCCTGCAGCAGCTGCCACAGCCAGGCGCCGAACTGCACCAGGATCGGCCGGTCGAGGCCGAGATTGGCGCGGATCTGCTCGATCATCTCGGGCGTCGCGGCGTCGCCGGCGAGGATCGCCGCGGGATCGCCGGGGCTCAGCCGCAGGATCAGGAACACGACCATCGCCACCATTCCCATGACCGGAATGGTGGCGAGCAGCCGCTTCAGGATGAAGGCGGCCATATGGTTGTGGTCGGGCGGCGGATCAGCGCTTGTCGATGTTCCAGAACGCCGGGAACGGCGACTTCAGCACGCCCGCCAGGTTGGTCCGCCAGGCGCTCGGCTCGTAGTAGACGCCGGTCGGGATCCACATGACGTCCTCGTACGCCTTCTTCTGGATCGCGTCGGCGAGCTTCTTCTGCTTGGCGACGTCGGTGGCGCGCGCGAACTCGTCGCGCAACGCCTCGACCTCCTTGTCCTCGGGCCAGCCGAACCAGCCGCCGGTCTTGCCGCGGCCGTTGACGCCGAGGTTCTGCACCGGCGTCACCATGTCGGCAGCGACCCAGGTGGTGTGGAACATGTTCCAGCCGCCCTGCGCCGGCGGTTCCTGCTTGGCGCGCCGGCCGACCAGGGTCTGCCAGTCCATCGACTGCATGTCGACCTTCATGCCGATCGCGCGCATCGCCTGGACGGTGACCGGCGCGAGCGGCGCCAGGATGCCGATGTCGGTCGGCTGCATGACCACGACCGTGGTGCCGTCGTAGCCGCCTTCCTTGAGCAGCTTCTTGGCCAGCTCGAGGTCGGGCTTGGCGGGCGGCGCGCCGACGTCGCTGCCGAACGGCGTGCCGCAGATGAACATCGCGGCGCAACGCTTGAAGTACTCGTTGTTGCCGATCTGCGCCTCGAGATAGTCGTCCTGGTTGACCGCGTGGAGCACGGCCTGGCGGATCTTGACGTTGTCGAACGGCGGGTGGAGGTGGTTCAGCCGCACCATGCCGATCGAGCCGAGGGTCTTGAGGATTTCGACCTTGATCTTGGCATCCTTGGTCAGCATCGGCAGGTGGTCGATCGCCGGCCCCTCGACGAAGTCGATCTCGCCGTTGATCAGCGCGTTCGTGATGGTCTGCGCGTCGGTGATGTTGAGCTGCTCGACGCGGTCGACCTTGACGATCTTGGCGCCGGCGCCCCACGACGGCGGCTCGGCGCGCGGGATGTAGTCCGGATTCTTGACGTAGACGACCTTGGTGTCGGGCTTGAACTCGTCGAGGACGAACTTGAACGGCCCCGAGCCGATGTGGTCGGCGAGCGCGATCTGTTGCTTGGGGTCGGTCTTCGCCGCTTTCTTCGGCATCATGAACGGCACGTTCGAGCTCGGCTTGCCGAGCGACTGCAGCACCAGGCCGTAGGGCTCCTTGAGCTCGAGCTTGAAGGTCTTGTCGTTGACCGCGGTCATCTCCTTGGTGAAATCCATGAGCTTCTGGCCCATGCCGTCGTTGGCGCCCCAGCGCCTGATCGAGGCGAGGCAGTCCTCCGACGTCACCGGCGCGCCGTCATGGAACTTGAGGCCGTCGCGCAGGGTGAAGGTGTAGGTCAGCTGGTCGGGGCTGAGCGACCACTCCTTGACCATCTGGGGCTGCGGCTCGAACTTCTCGTCCAACGCGAACAGGGTGTCGAACACCATGTAGCCGTGATTGCGTGCGGCGTATGCGGTCGTGAAGATCGGGTCGATGATGCGCGCCGGCGTGGTCATCACCGCCTTGAGCGTCTTCTGGTCCTGGGCCCGCGCCGGCTCGGCGCCGACCCCGGCGACCGCGAGCACGGCAGCCGCGGCGGCCGTCCACCGCGTCAATCGCTGCGCACTATTCATCGTCGTTCTCCCCCGATCTCGTGAGTGCCCCTGTCTGGCGGCAGGCAAGAACCGCGCCAGGCTTCGGCGCCATACTATCCGGCCGGCCGCGCGTTGCCTACAAAACGACCACCGAAAACCGGCCGCCCCGGAGCCCCGCTTTGGCCTGGACATCGGGGGGCGGACCTCGATGATAGGCCGCCGCGGCACGCCACGATGCGGCGCTCGAGGGAGGTCCATGGTCCGCGCCGCGTCACCGGTCAGAAGCGTCGAGGCCGCCGCGGCGTTGCCCAACCGGCCGCTGCTCGCGGTCGACGGCGTCACCTTGCAGTACAAGACGCGCGATCATCTGGTCACCGCGACCTATCGCGTCAGCTTCCAGGTCTACCCGGCCGACCGCTTCGTGCTGCTCGGGCCGTCGGGCTGCGGCAAATCGACCCTGCTCAAGGGCGTCGCCGGCTTCATGAAGCCGGTCGAGGGCACGATCAGCCTGGAGGACCGGCTGGTCGAACGGCCCGGCCCCGACCGCATGATGGTGTTCCAGGAGTTCGACCAGCTGCTGCCCTGGAAGACCGTCGCGCAGAACGTCATGTTCCCGATGCTGACCAGCGGCAAGTACGCGCGCCGCGAGGCCCACGAGCGCGCCGACGCCTACATCGACAAGGTCAATCTGACCAAGTTCCGCGACGCCTTCCCCCACATGCTGTCGGGCGGCAT
>JACQAI010000558.1 GCA_016195115.1 Pseudomonadota bacterium | reverse complement strand
CTTCGGCGGCGGCCCGCGCGACCTCGAGTCGGCGCTGGCGCGCGGCGGCCGGCTCGATCCGGGCCGCCGCTATGGCGCGATCCGCGTCGCCGACAGCGGCGCCGGCATGGATCAAGCCACCGTCGAGCAGATCTTCGAGCCGTTCTTCACCACCAAGGAGGGCGGGCACGGCACCGGACTCGGCCTCGCGGTGGTTCACGGCATCGTCATGGCCTATGACGGCGCCTATCTGGTGCGCAGCCGGGTCGGGACGGGATCGGAATTCTCGCTCTATTTGCCGCTCGACGAGACCATCTCCGAGGCTGCGACAGAGACCGACGGCACTGCCTCGCTGCGCGGCGACGAGAGCGTGCTGATCGTCGACGACGAAGTCGACCTGACCGACATGCTGTCGATCGGGCTCGAGCGGCTGGGTTACGACGTCACCTGCTGCAACGACCCATTCGAGGCGTTGCACGCCTTCGAGCAGGATCCCGGCGCCTGGGACGTCGTGGTCACCGACCACATGATGCCGGCGATGCGCGGCGTCGCGCTGATCGAGCGCCTCAAGACGATTTCCCCCGGCGTCGCGACGCTGCTGTGCACCGGCTTCTCCGACGGCGCCACAGAGGAGGCGGCACGGCGTGCCGGAGCGGATGCCTTCCTGATGAAGCCGCTCGAGGCCCATCGCATCGCCCAGCAGATGCGCGCGCTCCTCGATCAGCGCGCCAGCACCACGGTCGGTGCGCCGGCCGGCTGAGGCATGCCGCGCCCGCGCTATCCGAAGGGATAGGCGCGGTCTCATCGGGACATCGTCCGGGGTTACCTGAGCTTTTCGCCTCCTCGCCGCCTAGGGTGCGCGCACTCGAAAGGCCCAGGAGGAAGTCATGGTCCCCGTCCTCGTCATCGATCGCGATCGCGATCGCCTCGCCGACAGCGCACGCGTGCTGGCCAGCCACGGCTACTGCCCGCTGACGGCCCGCTCCGACAGCGACGCGCTGGCGGTGCTGCGCGACATGCCGATCCAGGTCGCGATCGCCCAGATCACGCCGACGGATGCCGGCGACGTCGCGTTGATTGACTCGATCCGGCGTCGTTTCCCGCACGTGTCGGTGGTCGCCGCGGTCGACGCCCGAGCCCTGCGCCGTGGCCGCGTCGCGCTCGATGTCGCCGAGATCGTCGGTCAACCGTTCGCACCCGCCCTGCTGCTCAACGCGGTCGGGCGCTGCCTGTTTCGTGAACTCGCTGCCTAACCAGGAGTCTTCCAATGACCGCTGCTCTCGCCCAATCGCTGATGCGTTCTCTCGCCACCCTGCCGCTGTTCGGCGCGGTGATCTCCGGGTTCCGTCCGGCGTCGGCCGACGGTGATCGTCGCGCCGTCGCGGGCGCGCTTGCCGCGGCCGGCGCCTGGTTCTTCCAGATCGACGCGCGGCACATCATCCGCGAGGTGTTCCCCATCACCGCCGTGGCTCGTGCCGCCCTGCTCGGCCGCGACATCCGCAGCTTCATCGATCCGCTCGATCCGTTGAACGAGCACCCCCGGATGGCGCGGGCGTTCCTGGCGCGCGAGCCGTTCCGCGACCTCGTGATGCCGTTCGAGCTTGGCAGCGGCCGCCGGCTGCTGCGCGTATCGGGCGAGCCGACCTACGATCCGAACGGCGACTTCACCGGCTACCGCGGCCTCGCCATCGACGCCGCCACCGCGCCGGCGCGGCCCGACGCCGACGTCAGCCTGATCGCGCCCGACCTCCAGCATGCGTTGATCAACACCCTCGGCGTGGTCATGGGCTTCGCCCAGTTCCTGGCGCAGGACGCCGCGTCGGGCAGCGCCCAGGCCGACTACGCCGCGCGCATCCTGGTTGCGGCCGGCACCGCGCGCGACATCGTCGCCGCGTCGCGCACCGCGAGCGGGCTGCCGGCGAGCTACGACGATCCGTGCGCCCCGCGGCCGCTGACCGACGCTGCCGCGCCGGCGCGACGGATCGGACGCGTGCTGCTGGTCCACGAGGTGCCCCAGGTCGGCGACCTGCTGTCGATCGCGTTCGAGCGCGTCGGCTTCGAGGCGGCGGTCTGCCGCGACGGCGCCGAGGCGATCGAGGTGCTCAACGAGGACCCCGCCTTGTGGGACGTCCTGGTCACGACGGCGGCCGGCTCGGCGCCGGGCGCCGCCGCGCTGATCCGCCACGCCCGGGCGCTCAAGCCCGGGCTGCTGTGCGTCGTCTGCGACGAGCCGGAGGCGGCCGTCCTGGCCGAGGCCGAGGCCGATCTGTTCTGGCCCAAGCCCGCCGACGCCATGGCTCTGGCCGGCATGATTCGGGCGCAGCTGGACGGATAGCTATCCCGGCCTATCCCCCGGAACCCTCGGTTTATCCCTCTGCCAAGTCGCCGGAATCAGCCCTCTCCGGTACTCAAGCGCCAGGCCCACACGGGCGCCAACCAGCCCCAGGAGACGCCGCCATGTTCAACGAATTCTGCCCCTCCAAGACGCTTCTCGTGCGCCCGGTCGAGAGCTGCGGCGCCCGCTTCGCCCTGCCCGAGCAGGACGTCATCGGCGTGCTGCCGCTCGATGCCGAGTGCTGCGTCGAGTACGCCGGCGACATGCTCACGATGGTGATGGACGACCGCCGGCGCCCGCTGGTCAGCCTGCGCGAGCAGCTGTGCCTGGACCCGAGCGCCGCCAACGCCGCCGAGGCGGTGGTCGTCGTCATCCGGATCGGTCCGCAGCTGTTCGGCCTCCTGGTCGAGCGCGCTGCCGCGCCGTCGTCCGGCACCGTCCACCCGACGGTCGATAGCGCGACACCCTTCGCGACGTTCAGCGACGTCGTGCAGCTCGCCGACGGCACCGACGTGCCGGTGCTCAATCCGAACCGCCTCGCCTTCTACACCCCGCAAGTCGCGCCCCTGCGCCACCTGCGCCTCGCCGCACAACCCCGCCCGCCAATCCAACCCAAGGAGGAAATCGCCATGAACCGCTTGCTCTCGCGCGTCAAGCTCGCCTACCAGATCGCCGTCATCGGAGTGATTGGCATCGTTGGTCTGGTCGCCATCGGCCTCGTCTATCTCCAGGCGAGCGCCACCCAAGATGCGTACAACCTGCTCCGAAATCGCGCCATCAAGGCCGAGGCCTTCGTCTCCGCCGTGCACACCGACATGCTCGAGGCGCGGCGCCATGAGAAGGACTTCCAGCTCCGCCGCAAGGACGAGTACCAGAAACAGCACGCCGCGACGATGGAGCATGTCGCGAAGCAGCTCGCCGGCCTGGCAGCCATGAGCCGTGACGCCGCTACGCAGGCGCTGGTCAAGCAGGTCGACGCCGGCGTCCAGCAGTACGGCGCCGCCTTCACCGCGCTGGTCCAGAGCTCGCGCACCGCCGGCCTCGACGAAAGCCACGGCGCCCAGGGTGAACTGCGCGACGCGGTCCACGCCGTCGAGACGGAGCTCAAGAAGGTCAATCAGCCCCACATCGCAGTCGCCATGCTGATGATGCGGCGGTCCGAGAAGGACTTCCTCGCCCGCCTCGATCCGAGCTACGCCGAGCAGGTCAAGGCGCGGCTGCCCGAGTTCGAGGCCGCCCTCGCCGGTGCCGGGCTCGAGCCGGCGCTGCACGCCGAATTGACCCAGAAGATGGCGGTCTACCAGCGCGCTTTCGCCGAGATGGTCAAAGCCAAGCTCGCCGAAGGTACCGACGCCAAGAAGCTGTCCGCGGTCTACGCCGAGCTGGACCCCGTCCTGCTCGAGCTGACCAAGACCTTCGAGGCCGCGCTGCAGGCGGCGCGGACCGGCAGCGATGCCGCCAACGACCAGGCCTACCGCACGATCCTGGGCGGCATCGGCGTCGTGATCGTGGCCGTCTCGCTGATGGCGTGGCTGATCGGGCGCGGCATCTCGCGGCCGATCGTCCGCATGGTCACCTCGATGCGCGCGTTGGCCGCCGGCGATCTCGAGATCGACGTGGTCGGCACCGAGCGTCGCGACGAGGTCGGCACGCTCGCCCAGGCGCTCCAGGTATTCAAGGACAGCGCGATCCAGGCGCGTGCGCTCGAAGCCGAGCGTGATCGTCAGCGCGCCGAGCAACAGCGCGTCGCCGAGCGCTTGACCGAGCTCACCCGGCAGTTCGACGGCAAGGTCACCGGCGTGCTCCAGGTCCTGACGTCGGCCTCGACCGAGCTGCAGGCGACCGCGAGCTCGATGTCGTCGACCGCCGAGGAGACCAGCCGGCAGTCGACCGCGCTCGCGGCGGCGGCCGACCAGACCTCGGCCAACGTTCAGACCGTCGCCTCGGCGTCCGAGGAGCTCAGCACCTCGATCGGCGAGATCGGCCGCCACGTCACCCAGTCGACCGCGATCGCCACCAAGGCGGTGCAGCAGGCGCTGGAGACCAAGGAGGTCGTCAACGGCCTGGCCGAGTCGGCGCAGAGCATCGGTCAGGTCGTCAAGCTGATCACCGACATCGCCAGCCAGACCAACCTGCTGGCGCTCAACGCGACGATCGAGGCAGCGCGCGCCGGCGACGCCGGCAAGGGCTTCGCGGTCGTCGCCTCGGAGGTCAAGAACCTGGCCAACCAGACGACCCGCGCGACCGACGAGATCGCCCAGCAGATCGTCGAGATCCAGACCGCCACAGGTGCCGCGGTCACGGCGATCGAAACGGTCGGCGGCGTGATCGGCGAGATCAGCCAGATCGCCACCGCGATCGCCGCGGCGGTCGAGCAGCAGTCCGCCGCGACCATGGAGATCTCGCGCAACGTCCAGCAGGCCGCCAGCGGCACCAACGAGGTCGCCGGCAACGTCAACGGCCTGTCGCGCGCAGCCGGCGACACCGGCGCGGCGGCGACCCAGGTGCTGGGCTCGGCCGGCGAGTTGTCGCGCCAGACCGAGCAGCTGCGTGCCGAGGTCGACCAGTTCCTGGCCGACGTCAAGGCGGCGTGACGATGACCGCCGCGACCCGCCATCCGACCATGCCGCTCCGGCTGTTCGCGATGCTGCGGGTCGCGTGCGATCGCCTCAACCGCCGGCTCGAGG
>JACQAI010000557.1 GCA_016195115.1 Pseudomonadota bacterium | reverse complement strand
GCCGACGCCCGCGCGCGTCGGCCTGTACGCCTTCCTGATCATCTGCGCGCTGTTCTTCCTCATCCCGCTCTACGTCATGGTGGCGACGTCGCTCAAGCCGATGGCGGAGATCCGCGCCGGCAACATCCTCGGACTGCCGACCGCACCGGTGCTCGCGGCGTGGGGCAAGGCTTGGTTCAGCGCCTGCACCGGCCTGTCGTGCGACGGCATCCGCGTCGGCTTTTTCAATTCGCTGCGAATCCTGATCCCGAGCGTCGTCGTGTCGATCGCGGTCGGCGCGCTGACCGGCTACGCGCTGTCGTTCTGGCGTCCGCGCGGTGCGGTGTGGTTGTTCGGCATCATGATCGCCGTCGCCTTCATCCCCTACCAGGTCTTCATCTACCCGCTGGTGCGCATCTTCTCGCATATCGGCATCAACAACTCGATTCCCGGCATCGTGCTGATCCACACGATCTTCGGGCTGCCGACCATGACGCTGATCTTCCGCAACCACTTCGCCGCGCTGCCCGAGGAGCTCTTCAAGGCGGCGCGCGTCGACGGCGCCGGGTTCTGGCGCATCTTCGGCGAGATCATGCTGCCGATGGCGGTACCCATCATGGTCGTCGCCGTCATCCTGCAGGTCACCGGCATATGGAACGATTTCATCTTCGGCCTGGTATTCGCCGGCCGCGAGAACCTGCCGATGACCGTGCAGCTCAACAACATCGTCAATTCCACCCAGGGCGAGCGCGAGTACAACGTCGAGATGGCGGCGACCCTGTTGACCGCGGCGGTGCCGCTGGTGGTGTACTTCGTCTCCGGCCGCTGGTTCGTGCGCGGCATCGCGGCCGGCGCGGTGAAGGGCTGAGCGATGGCCGCGCGCGCCAACGTCTCGGTGCGCGGCGTCGCCATCGCCTATGGTCCGGTGCGCGTGTTCGATCGGCTCGACCTCGAGGTCGCGCAATCGGAGTTCCTGGTGCTGCTCGGTCCTTCGGGGTGCGGCAAATCCACCTTGCTCAACGCCATCGCGGGCCTCACCGAGGTCGACGACGGCGAGATCTGGATCGGCGACCGCAACGTGACGTGGCTGGAGCCGAAGGATCGCGGCATCGCCATGGTGTTCCAGTCCTACGCGCTCTATCCGCGCATGAACGTCCGCTCCAATCTGTCCTTCGGCCTGCGCGTCAACCGCACGCCGCGCGCCGAGATCGAGCGCCGCGTGCGCCGCGCGTCGGAGATGCTGCAGATCGGCGACCTGCTCGACCGCCGTCCGGCCGAGCTGTCCGGCGGTCAACGCCAACGCGTGGCGATCGGCCGCGCGCTGGTGCGCGACGCCGGCGTGTTCCTGTTCGACGAGCCGCTGTCTAACCTGGATGCCCAGCTGCGCGCCGAGCTGCGCGTCGAGATCAAGCGCCTGCATCAGCAGCTCGGCGCGACCATGATCTACGTGACCCACGACCAGATCGAGGCCCTGACCCTGGCCGACCGGGTCGCCGTCATGAAGGACCGCGTGTTCCAGCAGATCGGCTCGCCCCAGGAGATCTATCAGCGCCCGACCAATCGCTTCGTCGCCACCTTCGTCGGCTCGCCGGCGATGAATTTTCTGCCCGGCCGCATCGGTCACGGCAGCGACGGGCCGATGTTCGAGTCGGACGCGCTGCGCCTGTCGATCGCCGCTTATCCCTTCGCCAGCCGTCCCGATCCGGGCACCCCGGTAGAGCTCGGCATCCGTCCCGAGCACATCGTCGTCGCACCGGACGCGCCGCACGAGGTCGCCGTCGAGATGACCGAGCCGATGGGCAGCGACCTGCTCGCCTGGACGCGCCTCGGCGATCGCCCGCTCGCGATCCGTCTGCCGCCCGAGACCAGGCTGAGCGTCGGCGATCGCTTGCGGGTGCAGCTGTCCGAGCAGCGGCTGAACCTGTTCGACATCGCGACGGGCGCCCGGCTGTGACGCGCCATTCAGGAGACCTGCCCATGGCCGTGACCGACATCCTGTCCATCCAGCTCTACACCCTGCGCGCGCTCAACAACCTTGACGCGGTGCTCGATACCGCCGCCGCCGCCTGCTATCGTCAGGTCGAAGGCGTTGGCTCGCACCTCGACACGGCCGCCACCGTGAAGCCGAAGCTCGATGCGCGCGGGCTGCGCTTCTCGTCATCGCATGTCGGCCTGGCGGCACTGCGCGAGCGGCCGCAGGTCGTGATCGACGCCTGCAAGCTGCTCGGCTTCGAGCATCTCTTCATGCCGGCGGTGCCGCTCGAGCAGCGCGACGCCGACGCCGCGTTCTGGCGCGCGCTGGGTCGCGAGCTGGGGGCGCTGGCCACGCGGTTCGCCGACGCCGGCATCCGCCTCGGCTACCACAATCATGACTGGGAGCTGAAGCCGAAGGACGGCGCGACCACCGCGCTCGAGCTCCTGTTCGCCGGTGCGGACGGCACGCCGCTGACCTGGCAGGCCGACGTCGCCTGGCTGGTGCGCGGCGGTGCGGACCCGACGACCTGGCTGCGGCGCTATCGCGAGCGCCTGGTCTCGGCGCACGTCAAGGACATCGCGCCGGCCGGCACCGCGCTCGACGAGGACGGTTGGGCGGACGTCGGCGCCGGCATCCTCGACTGGCGCGCGTTGTGGCGGCTGTGCCGCGACTGCGGCGCGCGCTGGATGGTGGTCGAGCACGACAAGCCCGCCGACCCGGCCAGAAGCGCCCGCGCCAGCTTCACCTACCTGAACGGCCTGGAGCGCTGACGCGCATGCAACCCACCATCATCGGCATCATCGGCTGCGGCAACATCAGCGACGCCTATCTCAAGGGCGCCGCGCGGTCGCGGCTGGTGCGGGTCAAGGCGGTCGCCGACATCCGCGCCGATGCCGCGGCAGCCAAAGCCGGCGAGCACGGCGTCGACGCCGTTAGCGTCGAGGCGCTGCTCGCCGATCCCGACATCGAAATCGTCGTGAACCTCACGATTCCGGCCGCCCATGCGCCGGTGTCGCTGCAGATCATCGCGGCGGGCAAGCACGTCTATCTGGAAAAGCCGCTGGCTACGCGCTTCGCGGCGGCCAAGCCGGTGACGCAGGCGGCCGCGGCCAAGGGCCTGCGCATCGGGTGTGCGCCGGACACCTTCCTCGGCGCCGCGCACCAGGCCTGCCGCTATGCGATCGACGCCGGGCGCATCGGCGTACCGGTCGCCGGCGCCGCCGCCGTGCTGACCCACGGCATGGAGCACTGGCACCCCAACCCGGCGTTCTTCTATGAGCACGGCGGCGGACCGATCCATGACCTCGGCCCCTATTACGTGACCCAGCTCGTGAACCTGCTCGGCCCGGTGGCACGGGTCAGCGCCGAGGCCTCGGCCGCGTTCAAGACGCGCACGATCACGAGCGCGCCGCTCGCCGGCCAAACGATCAGCGTGACGGTGCCGACCACCGTGAACGGCACACTCGCCTTCGCCAGCGGCGCCAACGTGACCCTGAGCCATTCCTGGGACGTCTGGAAGCATCGCCGCGTGCCGCTGGAGATCTACGGCACCGACGGCAGCCTGCTGGTGCCCGACCCGAACTGGTTCGGCGGCGAGCCGATGATCTCGGCACGCGGCGACGACTGGACGTCGATCGACATCGGCGCGCACCCGTTCGGCATTCCTAATCGCACCATCCGGACCGGCACCCCGGTGGCCGACTATCGCATCATCGGCCTGCTCGACATGGCGGCGGCGATCCGCGCCGGCCGGCCGCATCGGGTGAGCGGCGCGCTGGCGCTGCACGTGCTCGAGGTTCTCGACGCCTTCGAGCGCGCGTCGGTCGAGGGCCGGCACATCGCCATCGAGACGCGCTGCGAGCGGCCCGACAAGCTGCCGCGCGGCACCGACGAGGAGGTGTTCGCATGACCATGACGACGATCCGCGGTCCGGCCATCTTCCTGGCGCAGTTCGCCGGCGATGCCGCGCCGTTCAACAGCCTCAAATCGATCGCCGCCTGGGCGGCGGCGCTCGGCTACCAGGGCGTGCAAATTCCATCCTGGGACCAGCGCCTGTTCGATCTCGAGCGCGCCGCCGACAGCGACGCCTACTGCGCCGAAGTCAAGGCGACCTTGGCGCAGGCCGGCGTGCAGCTCACCGAGCTGTCGACCCATCTCCAGGGCCAGCTGGTCGCGGTGCACCCCGCCTATGACGAGGCGTTCGACGGTTTCGCGCCGGCGGCCGTGCGTGGCGACCGCGCGGCGCGCCAGGCCTGGGCAGTCGACCAGTTGATGAAGGCGGCGCGCGCGTCGAAGCGGCTCGGGCTCTCCGCGCACGCGACCTTCTCGGGCGCGCTGGCCTGGCCCTACGTCTATCCCTGGCCGCAGCGCCCGCCCGGCTTGATCGAGACCGCGTTCGACACGCTGGCCGGGCGCTGGCGGCCGATCCTGGATGCGTTCGACGCCGCCGGCGTCGACGTCTGCTTCGAGATCCATCCCGGCGAGGATCTGCACGACGGCGCCAGCTTCGAGATGTTCCTGGCGCGGGTCGGCGATCATCCGCGCTGCAAGATCCTCTATGACCCGAGCCACTTCGTGCTGCAGCAGCTCGACTATCTCGGCTTCATCGACGTCTATCACCGGCGCATCGGCGCGTTCCACGTCAAGGACGCCGAGTTCAATCCGACGGCGCGCCAGGGCGTCTATGGCGGCTACCAGCCCTGGGTCGAGCGCGCCGGCCGGTTCCGCTCGCTCGGCGACGGTCAGGTCGATTTCCGCGGCATCTTCTCCAAGCTCGCCCAACACGGCTTTGCCGGCTGGGCGGTGCTGGAATGGGAATGCGCGATCAAGTCGGCCGACCAAGGCGCGCGCGAAGGCGCGCCATTCATCCGCGACCACATCATCGCGGTGACCGCGACGGCGTTCGACGACTTCGCGGCCGCGGGCACCGACCCGGCGGCGAACCGGCGCATGCTCGGGCTGGCCTGACACGATGGAGCGCGTGCGGCTCGGCGTGGTCGGCGGCGGCCAAGGCGCCTTCATCGGCGCCGTGCACCGCATCGCCGCGCGGCTCGACGACGCCTACACGCTGGTCTGCGGCGCGCTGGCGTCGGATGCCGAGCGGGCGCGCGCGTCGGGCGCCGCGCTCGGCCTCGATCCGGCACGCTGCTACGACTCGTATGCGGCGATGTTCGCCGCCGAGCGCGCCCGGGCCGACGGCATGGAGGCGGTGGCGATCGTCACGCCGAACCACCTGCACCACGCGATCGCCAGCGCGGCGCTCGACGCGGGCTTCCATGTGATTTGCGACAAGCCGTTGGCGACCAGCGTGGATGAGGCCGACGACCTGGTGCGGCGCGCCGCGGCGGCGCAGCGCATCGTCGCGGTCACCTATAACTATTCGGGCTACGCCATGGTGCGCCAGGCGCGCGCCATGGTCGCGCGGGGCGATCTCGGCGCGCTGCGCCTGGCGCAGGTCGAATATCCGCAGGGCTGGCTCGCCGGGCCCTTGGAGACCACGGGGCAGAAGCAGGCGGTCTGGCGCACCGACCCGGTGCGCGCCGGCCCCGGCGGCGCGATCGGCGACATCGGCAGCCACGCCTTCCAACTGGTCTGCTTCATCACCGGTCAGACGCCGCAGGCGGTGCTCGGCGATCTCACCACCTTCGTCGCGGGCCGCCGCGTCGACGACAACGCGCATGTGCTGTTGCGCTTCGCGAGCGGCGCGCGCGGCATGCTGTGGGCGAGCCAAGTCGCGCACGGACACGCGAACGCGTTGAAGCTGCGCGCCTATGGCGAGGCCGGCGGGCTGGAATGGGCGCAGGAGGATCCGGACCGGCTGTGGTTCACGGCCGAGGGCCAGCCGACCCGCCTGCTGCTGCGCGGCGGCGCCGGCATGGCGCCCGAGGCGGCGCGGGTCGCGCGCATCCCCGGCGGCCATCCGGAGGGTTATCTGGAAGGCTTCGCCACGCTCTACGCCGAGATCGCCCGCGCCATCGTCGCGGCGCGCGGCGGCGCGCCGATCCCCGCGGACGTCGTATTCCCGACCGCGTCGGACGGCGCGCTCGGCATGCGGTTTATCGCAGCGTGCCTCCGCTCGGCATCCGAGGGCGGTCGCTGGATCGAGCTGTAGGGGGAAGCATGGCAACGATCACGAACGTCGAAGCCTTTCAGGTCGCCTGGAGCGACGATGTGCCGGCGAAGCGAAGCGGCTTTGTGCGCGTCACGACCGACGCCGGCATCCAGGGCTACGGCGAATGCACGCCGATGCAGGGCGGCGTCCACGTCCTCGGCATCGTCGCCAACAATCTGGCGCCGGCACTGGTCGGCCGGGACCCGCTCGATCATGCCGTCGTGCTCGATACCCTGTTTCACCGCTTCATCAAGCTCGGTCCCGAGGGCAGCCTGACGAGCGCCATCGCGGCGCTCGACATCGCGCTGTGGGACATCAAGGGCAAGCTGCTGGGCCAGCCCGTGCACAAGCTGCTCGGCGGCGCGTGGCGCACCGAAATCCCGTTCTACACGTCGCTCGGCGGCAACGCGCAGCGGACGGTCGATGCGGTCGTCCGTGCGGTCGAGAAGCGCGTCAAGCGCGACAGCCCGCGCGCGGTCAAGATCCGCTTCGACGGCGACCGCACGACGCTCGACCACGACATCCCCGGCGACATCGCCAAGGCGAAGGCGGTGCGCAAACTGGTCGGCGACGGTTTCATGCTCGGGTTCGATGCCAACAACGGCTATTCGGTCGGCGGCGCGATCAAGGTCGGGCGCGCGCTGGAAGAGCTCGGCTACGCCTGGTTCGAGGAGCCCACTCAGCACTACTACGTCAAGGCCATGGGCGAGGTGGCGCGCCGGCTCGACATCGTCGTCACGGCGGGCGAGCAGACCTACACCATGCAGGGCGTCGTCGATCTGATCGACGCCGGCGTCAAGATCATCCAATGCGATCCGCTCAAGATGGGCGGCATCACGGGGCTGGCGCAGTGCATCGCCCTGGCGTTCGCCCATGGCGTCGAAATCGTGCCGCATCAGACCCAGCCGACGATCGGCCACGCCGCCCACCTCCATCTCATGGCGATCAAGATGCATGCCACCAAGCCGATGGAATGGAACGACCCGGAGGAGCGCGACACGGCGCTGATGCAAACGATCATGCGGGCGCCGTGGCCCATGGGCAACGGAACGTTCCGGGTGCCATCGGGACCAGGCTTGGGCATCGAGATCGACGACGATCAGCTCAACCGACGAATCAGGCGGGTCGCGCCGCAGGCATAGGTGGCGTCGGCCCGCTCAGCATTGTCGAAAGTGCCCCCTATGGCGCAGGATTGGAGCCGCCAATCCGGGAATTGGGAAGTGCGGTCCATATGTACGTCGCGAATGCCAAACGCCTGACCCACGAGGGCGCGAAAACGATGGCTGCCACGGCCATCGCCGAGGCCCGTGCGGCGGGGATTGCGATCTCGGTCGCCATCACGGATGCGGGCGGGCATCTTGTCGTGCTCGAGCGGATGGACGGTGGGCGGTTTCACACGCTGCACTCCGCGACCACGAAGGCGGTCTGCGCAGCCTCCAACAAGCGCCCGACCTCGCCGCGCGGCGCGCAAGGGCAGGATCTCGATGTCGCCCACGCCCTTGGGCTGGCGCTGGCGGCCGGGCCCGAGCGCTGGACGGCGATGGAAGGCGGCTATCCGGTGCTCGTGGACGGCGAGTGCGTGGGCGGCATCGGCGTCAGCGGCGGCGATTGGGCGACCGACGAGCGCATCGCGCGCGCGGCCATCGAAGCGATCGGCGCCCAGTGGCAGAGCGCATGAGCTCTGAGCCGCTGCGGGTCGGCTGCATCGGCATCGGGTGGTGGTCGGACGTGCTCGCCGATGCCATCCAGCGCTCGGGCAAGCTCGAGATCGTCGGCTGCTATACGCGCTCTGCGGAGAAACGCGCGGCGTTCGCCGCCAAATACAGGTGCCGCGCGACGGCGAGCTACGAGGCGCTGCTCGCCGACCGCGCGGTCGAGGCGATCGTCAACACCACGCCCAACGACGTCCACCTCGAGACCACGCGCGCGGCGGCGGCGGCCGGCAAGCATGTCTTTCTCGACAAGCCGATCGCCAACACGGTGTCCGACGGACGCGCGATCAGTGCGGTTTGCCGCACGGCCGGCGTGGTGCTGGCGCTCGGCTATCAGCGCCGGCGCGAGAGCCATTTCCGCTGGATCAGGCGGCAGATCGACGCCGGAGCCTTTGGCACGCTGGTCAATGCCGAGGCCAACATCAGCCGCGACCGGTTGGGCAAGATCGATCTGAGCTCGTGGCGCTATCAGGCCCACGGCATGCCGGGCGGGGTCATGCTGCAGATCGGCATCCACTACACCGACGTGCTGAGCTATCTCCTGGGGCCGATCAAGGCGGTGCGCGGTCAGCTCGCGCAGCTGGTGCTGCCGGGCGACAACCCGGACGTCGCGAGCCTCCTGCTCGAGCATGAGAGCGGCGCCCTCTCGACGCTGAATGCCAGTTATGCCTCGGCGTCCGAGTATTATCTGATGAACATCTACGGCAAGGATGCGACCGCCTACTACGACCTGCACAGCGGGCTGCGCCTGCTGAAGCGCGGTACCGACCGTCCGGTCGCGATCCCCTGCCCGAAGAATGACGCCCTGGTCGAGGAGCTCGAGGAATTCGCCGCCGCGGTACGCGGCCAGGGCAAGCCCGAAATGGGCGGCGACGACTCGACGACGTCGCTCGCGGTGATTTGCGCCGGCATCCTGGCGGCGCGCGAAGGCCGCCGGGTCGAGCTTGCGGAGGTTCTCAAGAACGACTGAGCGGGTGGATGCCATGAATTGGACCATTCCAGCCCTGGCGGCCCTGGTCGGTACGGTGCTGATCGCGCCCGCCGCCGTCTCGGCGCAAGCGCCGTTCCCGAACAAGCCGGTCGAAATAACGGTGCTGTTTCCGGCCGGCTCGTCGGCGGACATCACCGCCCGCCTGCTCGCCGACGGCATGGCCCGGCAGCTGGCGACCAACGTGATCGTGGTCAACCGTCCGGGCGCCGGTGGTGCGATCGGCTATCAGGCGGTCGCCCAGAAGAAGCCCGACGGCTACTCGCTGGTGTGGAACTCCAATTCGATCTCGACGACCTATCATTCCGGTGCGCTGAGCTTCAATTACGAAGCCTTCGAGGCGGTGGCGCAGGCGCTGGTCGAAGCGCCGCTGCTCGCGGTGCGCCGCGAGGCCAAGTGGACGTCGCTGGCGGCGCTCGTCGCCGACGGCAGGGCGCGCCCGAAGCAGATCACCATCGCGAATTCCGGTATCGGTAGCCACACCCACATCGCGTCGGTCGCGCTGTTCCGAACCGCGGGCGTCGAGATGGTCGATGTGCCGTTCGGCGCCGCGCAGGTCGTCACCAGCCTGGTCTCCGGCGAGGTCGACGCGGCCGTGCAGCTGCCGGCGGCACTGACGGAATACGTCAAGGTCGGGCAGCTGCGCCTGCTCGCGGCGCTCACGTCCAACCGCGACCTGGCCTTTCCCGACACCCCGACCGCGCATGAGCAGGGGGTGGACGTGTCGCTCGAGGCGTGGCGCGGCATCGCCGTGCCGAAGGGCGCACCCAAGCCGGTGATCGCGACCCTCGAGGCGGCGATCCGCAAGACCGTCGAAAGTCCCGAATTCGCCCAGGCGAGCAAGCCGCTCGGCGTGCGTCCGGCCTTCCTGCCAGCGGACGCCTTCGGCCGCCGGATCGCACGGGAAGACGCCGAGCTCGCCCGGCTGATCGAGATCATCGGCCTCAAGAAGTCCTAATTAGCGCACGATGCGTTTGAGTTGACCCGATTCCAAAATAAGACCGTCATCCCGGCGAACGCCGGGATCCAGGAGACCAGATACCGACACCGGGCTTGTGATCTGGATCCCGGCTTTCG
>JACQAI010000140.1 GCA_016195115.1 Pseudomonadota bacterium | reverse complement strand
AGATTCAGGAACTACGCGAAGAGCTCTCCCATCTGGCCTGGGAGTACCGCGAAGGAGTGGCGAGACATGTCAAAGGCCGGTAAACGAATCCTGTCGAGCGTCCGGAAGGCCCGGGCCTTCGCACGCGGCGAAGGCAGCAAGGATTTTGTCGTGCATGTGCCGGACAAGGTGGATGTGCGCGCGATCCGCAAGCGGTTGGCGCTGACACGTGTCGAGTTCGCCAACCGCTTTGGCTTCTCGGCGGATGCGGTGAAGGAATGGGAAATCGGCCGGCGCACGCCCGACCGTTCCGCTCGTGTCCTCTTGAAGATCGTCGAGCAGGAGCCGGACGCGGTTCGCCGTGCGCTGGCGTCGTGAGCGCCAGCGACATCGACGGCAGGGAGGATCTCAACCACGGAACGACGCTGGGGGGTTCGGGCATGAGGCGCGCCGAGATCGAAGCTCAGAACCGCTATCTCCTCGAACGTCAGCGTCATTTCCGAATGGCCGCGGACGTGGTGGCGGACGCGTGGATGGTGTTTCCCGAGGTACAGGCGATCGCCGTGATCGGCTCGGTCGCCAAGGCCCTCTGGAAAGATGGCTCTTTGGATCGACTCGCAGGAGCGTTTGGACGAGCTCCGGCGCGCCTGCGCTCGTGCGCTGCGCCGGGCTTGTGACGCCGCCGCCGTCATGAGCGTGGTCAGCAATCAACTCGATGTCTTCCTGTTCGACCCGGGAAGCGATCGCTATCTCGGCCGATTGTGCCGATTCAACGAATGTCCGAAAGGCAAGCGCGATTGCCTGGTGCCCGGCTGCGGCGCAGTGCCGTTCAACAAGCGGATCGAAGACTTTGAGCCGCACGGCGATCTCTTGCAGCCGGCCGGGCAGGCGATGCTCTATCGCCGCGGCATCGGCCGGGTGCAATCAGCGTTGTAGCTGCCGACCGTCGGCTGATTTCGTCAGAGCCCGTCGTGGACAATCGCTGTCAGAGTGGAATCGACATCGAAGGCCTTCGTCGATCAGTGCTGGGGCGACAGCATCGTCCCGACCTTGGTCGACTACATAAAGATCCCGAACAAATCGCCGGCCTTCGATCCGGACTGGGCCGCGCACGGCTACATGGATGACGCCGTCAGTCTCTTTGAGGGCTGGGCCCGAAAATGTCTCGCCGGATTGCCCGGCGCCACGCTCGACATCGTCCGGCTGCCGGGGCGCACGCCGCTGATGTTCTTCGAGATCCCAGGGACTGGAAGGGTAACCGAACAAGACACGGTCCTGCTTTACGGCCATCTCGACAAGCAGCCCGAGATGGTCGGCTGGGCCGACGGCTACGGGCCGTGGATCCCGCGGCTCGAAGGCGACAAGCTCTACGGCCGCGGCGGCGCCGATGACGGCTACGCGATGTTCGGGGCGTTGACCGCGCTCTCGGTCTTGCGCGCGCAGCAGGTGCCGCACGCAAGCTGCGTCATCGTCATCGAGGCCTGCGAGGAAAGCGGCAGCGTCGACCTGCCTTTTTACATCGATCATCTCGCCGATCGGATCGGTCGGCCGTCGCTGGTCGTCTGCTTGGATTCCGGCTGCGGCAACTATGACGCGCTGTGGATGACGACCTCGTTGCGCGGCGTCGCGGCCGGCACGCTGACGGTCGAGGTGTTGACGGAAGGCGTGCATTCGGGCGACGCCTCCGGGGTCGTGCCGTCGAGCTTTCGCATTTTCCGGCAGCTCCTGTCGCGGCTGGAAGACGAGGCGACCGGCGCGATCCGGCCCGCCGCGCTCTACGCGCAGGTGCCGGCCGAGCGGGTCGAACAGGCCAAGCGCGCCGCCGCCGCGCTCGGCGACTCGGTTTACACCAAGTTCCCGTTCGTTGGCGGCACCCGGCCCATGGCGGATGAGCTAACCGAATTGGTGCTCAACCGCACCTGGCGGCCGCAACTCGCGGTGACCGGGTTCGACGGCGCCCCTCGACCGGGCGACGCCGGCAATGTGCTGCTGCCGTACACGACCGCCAAGTTGAGCCTCCGCTTGCCGCCGACGCTGGATCCCGCAGCGGCAAGCGCAACCTTGCAGAAGCTGCTGCAGGACGATGCGCCCCATGGCGCGAATGTCACCTATACGCCGCAAGCCGCCTCGGCCGGCTGGAATGCGCCGGCTTTGGCGCCATGGCTCGAAACCTCGCTGGCGCGCGCGTCGGCGGCGGCGTTTGGCGCGCCGCCCGCCTATATGGGCGAAGGTGGCAGCATCCCGTTCATGGCGATGCTCGGCGAGAAATTTCCCGCGGCGCAGTTCGTCGTCACCGGCGTGCTGGGGCCGCATTCAAACGCGCATGGGCCCAACGAATTCCTGCATCTTCCGACCGGCCGGCGCATCACGCAGGTCATCGCGCAGGTGCTTGCCGACCATAACGCGCGAAAGACGCCGTGATGCGAACGCGGACGTAGGCGCCCCACCGAGTGCGAGTAGGGGGCATCGGCGGCGGTCGCGGCCTTGGTAAGAAAGGTGCGCGATGCGAATCACGGCGAAGGGGCAGGTCACCATCCCGCAGGAGCTCCGCGAGCGGGCCGGCCTGATGCCCGGCACCGACGTCGAGTTCAAGGTCGAGGCGGATGGCGTGCGGCTGGTCAAGGCGAAGTCCGCCGCGCGGCGCAAGACCCGCGGCCAAAAACTCGTCGCGCGGCTGCGCGGCAAGGGCGCGTTCAAGATGACGACGGACGAGGTCCTCGCGCTGATGCGCGGGCCGCCGGCGGACGAGGACACGCCGCGCCGAAAATGATCCTGGTCGACTCCAACGTGATCATCGACGTGCTCTCCCGGGATGCCGGCTGGCGCGTGTGGTCCGAGGCGGCCTTGGCCGAGGCGGCGGATCATGACGAGATCGCCATCAATCCCGTCATCTATGCGGAGATCTCTTCCGGCTTCGCGACAATGAAGGCGTTGGACGCTGCCCTCGGCGCGGGCGAGTTCCGTAGGCTCGCGCTGCCCTACGAGGCGGGTTTCGTCGCCGGCCGCGCATTTGCGGAATATCGCCGCCGTGGGGGCGCCCGGCGCTCGCCGCTGCCCGACTTCTATATCGGCGCCCATGCCGCGGTTGCGGGCCTTCGCCTCCTGACTCGCGACGCCCGACGCTACGCGGGCTACTTCCCGGGCGTCGAGCTGATTGCGCCGGGAAGATTAGGTCGCAAG